>NZ_JBGCUC010000006.1:0-282077 GCF_043420595.1 Erwinia plantamica | reverse complement strand
ATTGGGGTGTCGCCAAGCGGTAAGGCACTGGTTTCTGATACCAGCATTCCGGGGTTCGAATCCCTGCACCCCAGCCAATAAGTAAAGAAGCCCGCGCAAGCGGGCTTTTTTACGTCTGCGATCTTTCCTCACAACCGCTTTGCGATGCGCATACAACGCGTAAATCGCTCTTTATCCGCAGCAACAGCTAAAAAAGCCGCCGAACGCCGCAAATAATAAGGTCCTGTCGGACCTTAAGCTTAAAGAAACCTCTTGCGCTTCATACCCGTGCGCTGCGTCTGAAGCTGCGTATTAAAACCTATAATCCCAACGCGTAGCGCAACGCCTGCCGCTTCAGCACGCCCGACCTCTCCGCCGCCATCAGGCCCAGATTACGCAAAATACGTAGAGGCGCCGCCTGCGTACTGAAGGCGAAATAGAAGAGATCCATGCCGCTCTGCATCAGCAGATTATCCGTATGGCGTGAGCGCTGGTAGCGCAGCAGTACTCTTTCCGACGCCCAGTCTTCGGCCCGCTCGCGCGAGGCGGTCAGCGTATCAATCAGCGCGTCCACGTCGCGATAGCCTAAATTCACGCCCTGCCCCGCCAGCGGATTAATGGTGTGTGCAGCGTCGCCTACCAGTGCCAGCCCGGGCAGCACGTAGCGGGTAGCATGCCGGCGCACCAGCGGAAAGGATCCTGCCGCTACCGGCGTCACTTTGCCTAACCGCGCCGGGAAATGCGTTTTGATCTCCTCCGCCAGCTGCGCCATGCTCATAGCCTGTAGCTGACGAATCCTCGCCGGGCTGTCGTACCACACCAGCGACGCCCAGCCGTTAAACAGCGGCAAGAAAGCTCTTGGCCCCGTTGGCGTAAAGTGTTGCCAGGTACAGTCGCCGGCGTCGTGCTCGCAGCGCACGCTGATCAGCATACAGGCCTGCGCATAGTTCCAGCCGCGAATGCCAATGCCTGCCAGCTGGCGTACCTGTGAACTGGCGCCGTCGGCGCCCACTACCAGCCTGGCGTGAAGCTTTTCGCCGTCCGCCAGCGTCAATGCCCAGCCGCCGTTACAGGCCTGCAGCGTTTGCAGCCGCGCAGGCGTTTTCAACGCGACTTCCTGCTGCTGGAGCCGCTGCCAGAGCGCCCGTTGCAGTACGCTGTTCTCCACCATAAAACCCAGCTCCGGCAGGCCCAGCGAAGCGGCGTCAAAACCAACCTGCGCCGTCTGCCACTCCCATGTCTCCAGCTTGCGGTAAGGCGCGCTGCGCATTGCCTGAACGCGAGGCCAGACCTCCAGCTGCTTCAACAGGTCAACCGAAGAGGCGCCCAGCGCGGAAATGCGGATATCCGGATCGCTCTCGGCCACGAATTCAGCCGGCTCCTGCTTTTCCAATACCGTTACCTGAAAGCCCTGCACCGCCAGTCCGCTGGCCAGCGCCGCGCCTACCATCCCGCCGCCCACGATAGCGACATCCCATTTTTGCGTTGTTTCTGTCATCATATTTTCCTGTCCAGTGGACGTCCGACGGGCTAATTCTGTTACCCTAAGTGTACCGGATTTTTAGCGGCTGTTGAGAAAACGGCGCGGTGCTGGTCACCACAGCAGCAAAGCTTTACAATACGCGCCCTGCATTCTCTCCTGCATGATAAATGGCAACCAGATGACGAAAAAACTTTATATCAAAACCTGGGGCTGTCAGATGAATGAGTATGACTCATCCAAAATGGCTGACCTGTTAAACAGCACCCACGGCTATTCCCTGACGGAAGTGGCGGAAGAGGCGGATGTGCTGCTGCTCAACACCTGTTCCATTCGTGAAAAGGCCCAGGAAAAAGTTTTCCATCAGCTTGGGCGTTGGAAAACGCTGAAGGATCGCAATCCCGATGTGGTCATCGGCGTGGGCGGCTGCGTGGCGTCGCAGGAAGGCGAACATATTCGCCAGCGTGCGCATTTCGTCGATATTGTTTTCGGCCCGCAGACGCTGCATCGCCTGCCGGAAATGATCAATACCGTGCGCGGCTCCAAAAGCCCGATTGTTGATATCAGCTTCCCGGAGATTGAAAAATTTGACCGCCTGCCGGAACCCAAAGCAGACGGCCCGACGGCCTTCGTTTCTATTATGGAAGGCTGCAATAAATATTGTACTTTCTGCGTGGTGCCTTATACCCGCGGTGAGGAAGTCAGCCGTCCATGCGACGATATTCTGTTTGAAATCGCCCAGCTGGCGGCGCAGGGCGTGCGTGAAGTCAATCTGCTGGGTCAGAACGTCAACGCCTATCGCGGCGAAACCTTTGACGGCGAAGTCTGCACCTTTGCCGACCTGCTGCGCCTGGTGGCGGCGATTGACGGCATCGACCGCATTCGCTTCACCACCAGCCATCCGATTGAGTTCACGGACGACATCATTGAAGTCTACCGCGACACGCCGGAGCTGGTCAGCTTCCTGCATCTGCCCGTCCAGAGCGGCGCAGACCGTATTCTGACGCTGATGAAGCGCGCCCATACCGCGCTGGAATATAAAGCGATTATTCGCAAGCTGCGCGCGGCGCGACCGGACATTCAGATCAGCTCGGATTTCATCATCGGCTTCCCTGGCGAAACCCAGCAGGATTTTGAGCAGACCATGAAGCTGATTGGCGAGGTCAATTTCGACACCAGCTACAGCTTTATCTATTCTGCCCGTCCGGGTACGCCTGCCGCCGATCTGCCGGACGACGTGCCGGAAGAAGAGAAGAAGCAGCGTCTGTGGATCCTCCAGGATCGCATTAACCAGCAGGCGATGGCATGGAGCCGCCGGATGCTGGGCACCGTTCAGCGTATCCTGGTGGAAGGCACCTCGCGTAAGAACGTGATGGAGCTGTCCGGCCGTACGGAAAACAACCGCGTGGTGAACTTTGAAGGCACGCCAGAGATGATCGGCAAGTTTGTGGATGTTGAGATCGTCGATGTCTATACCAACTCGCTGCGCGGCAAAGTCGTACGTACCGAAGAGGAAATGGGCCTGCGCACTATTGAATCCCCGGCTTCCGTAATTGCGCGCACGCGCAAGGAAAACGAGCTGGGCGTTGGCCTGTTCCAGCCCTGATCCCACCGAATTTTTGCGGCGAATCTCACAGGTTCGCCGCCTGAAAACGCGTACGCGGCTTGCTTTCTGCGCACTGTGCCCAAATATCTTCACCTGCGCTTGCGCATTAGGGCGCAGCCATAAATAATTCCCTTATGGTCACGGCGTTACCGGCGTGACCAGCCTGTAAAAAGCCATCCTCAACCTGGCCCTGAGCGACCCAAAGGATTAGTTTGAATATTGAAACACGCGAAATCACTTTAGATCCTGCTGATAATCATCGCCTGCTGAGCCTGTGCGGCCCGTTCGACGACAATATCAAGCAGCTGGAACGCCGGTTAGGCATTGAGATTAATCGTCGCGATAACGCCTTTAAGCTGACGGGCAAATCACTGATTGTCGACGCCGCCGTTCGTATTCTGCGCGACCTTTATGTCGATACGGCTCCCGTACGCGGCAATATCCCGGATATCGATCCCGAGCAGATCCATCTGGCGATCAAAGAGAGCCGGGTGCTGGAACAGTCGGCGGAGAGCGTGCCGGAATATGGCAAAGCGGTCACCATCAAGACCAAACGCGGCGTCATCAAACCGCGTACGCCTAACCAGGCGCAGTACGTGGCAAATATGCTCGATCACGATATCACTTTTGGTGTCGGCCCGGCCGGTACCGGGAAAACTTACCTGGCGGTAGCCGCGGCGGTAGACGCGCTGGAGCGTCAGGAAGTGCGCCGTATCCTGCTGACGCGTCCGGCGGTGGAAGCTGGCGAAAAGCTGGGCTTTCTGCCCGGCGATCTGAGCCAGAAGGTCGATCCTTACCTGCGTCCGCTGTATGACGCCCTGTTTGAAATGCTGGGCTTCGAGCGCGTGGAAAAGCTGATTGAGCGCAACGTGATTGAAGTCGCGCCGCTGGCCTATATGCGCGGCCGCACGCTGAACGACGCCTTTATCATTCTGGATGAAAGTCAGAACACCACCATCGAACAGATGAAGATGTTCCTGACCCGCATCGGCTTCAACTCCAAAGCGGTCATCACCGGCGACGTCACGCAGATTGACCTGCCGCGCAACCTGAAATCGGGCCTGCGTCACGCGATTGAAGTGCTGGCCGACGTGGAAGAGATCAGCTTTAACTTCTTCCACAGCGAGGACGTTGTGCGTCACCCGGTGGTCGCCCGCGTGGTTATCGCCTATGAAGCCTGGGAAGCCGCCGACCAGAAGCGCCGTGACGCGCTGGCCGAAGAACGTAAACGCGAGGCGCTGGCGCTGCAGCAGGCCGCGCAGGAGCAGAAATGAGTACCGTAATACTGGATTTACAGCTGGCGTGCGAACAGCCGGAAGGTTTACCGGCCGAAGCGGATTTTCAGCGCTGGCTGGAAGCGGTGCTGCCGCAGTTTCAGGAAGAAAGCGAAGTAACGATCCGCGTGGTGGATGAGGCAGAAAGCCGCGAGCTGAACCACACCTATCGCAGCAAGGACAAACCCACTAACGTGCTGTCGTTTCCTTTTGAAGCGCCGCCGGGCATTGAGCTGCCGCTGCTGGGCGACCTGATCATCTGTCGCCAGGTGGTGGAGCAGGAAGCGGCAGAGCAGGAAAAACCGCTGCTGGCGCACTGGGCGCATATGGTCATTCACGGCAGCCTGCATCTGCTGGGCTATGATCATATCGAAGATGACGAAGCCGAAGAGATGGAGGCGATCGAGACCGAGATAATGCTTGCTCTTGGTTATGCCGACCCGTACATTTCGGAGAAAGAGTTCTAAACCGCGTCCCTTCCCCACCGGAAGGGACACCCTTAATCTCAGCAAGAGTGACAGAAACAAAAACGCCATGAGCGATGACCATTCACAGAACAACGACAGTCCCAGTAGCAAAAAGGGATTTTTCACCCTTATCCTCAACCAGCTGTTTCACGGTGAGCCTAAAAACCGCGACGATCTGCTGGAGCTAATCCGCGATTCCGAGCAGAACGAGCTGATAGACCAGGATACCCGCGACATGCTCGAAGGGGTCATGGATATCGCTGAACAGCGCGTGCGTGACATTATGATCCCGCGCTCGCAGATGGTGACGCTGAAGCGTAACCAGTCGCTCGACGAGTGCCTGGATACCATTATCGAATCCGCCCACTCGCGCTTTCCGGTTATCAGCGAAGATAAGGATCATGTCGAAGGCATTCTGATGGCGAAAGATTTGCTGCCTTTTATGAGTAGCGAATCCGCCCCGTTCAGCATCGAAAAAGTGCTGCGTCCGGCCGTAGTGGTGCCGGAGAGCAAGCGCGTCGACCGGATGCTGAAAGAGTTTCGCTCGCAGCGCTACCATATGGCGATTGTGATTGATGAGTTCGGCGGCGTATCCGGTCTGGTCACCATTGAAGATATTCTGGAGCTGATCGTCGGCGAAATCGAAGACGAATATGATGACGAGGAAGATCGCGATATTCGTCAGCTGAGCCGTCATACCTACACCATCCGCGCCCTGACGCCGATTGAAGATTTCAACGAGGTCTTTGAAACGCACTTCAGCGATGAGGAAGTGGATACTATCGGCGGGCTGGTGATGCAGGCGTTCGGGCATCTGCCCGCGCGCGGCGAAAGCATCGAAATTGAAGGCTATCAGTTCAAGGTCGCCATGGCCGACAGCCGCCGTATTATTCAGGTGCACGTCAAAATTCCGGAAAACGCGACGCAACCGATACTGGAAGAATAATTTCCCTATGGCTATTGCCTCTTTATACCAGCGCCAGCGGGTTCGCCTGCTTTTAGCGCTGCTGACGGGTGCCGCTGGCACCCTGGCGTTTTCGCCTTATGATTTCTGGCCCGCCGCGCTGGTTTCGCTTTGCGGCCTGCTGGCGCTGACCCTTAACCGCTCGACGCGCCAGGCAACCGCTATCGGTTTCGTCTGGGGTTTCGGCCTGTTCGGCAGCGGCGTTAACTGGGTCTATGTCAGTATCGCCACGTTTGGCGGCATGCCTGGCCCGGTCAACGTTTTTCTGGTGATCCTGCTGGCGGCTTACCTTGCGCTCTACACCATGCTGTTTGCCGCTCTGCTGAACCGGCTGTTCCCCAAAACCTCGCTGACGCGGCTGGCGCTGGCCGCGCCCGTACTGTGGCAAATCACCGAGTTTCTGCGCGGCTGGGTGCTCACTGGCTTCCCGTGGCTGCAATTTGGCTACAGCCAGATTGACGGGCCGCTAAAAGGGCTGGGGCCGCTGACGGGCGTGGAGGGCATTACCTTTGTCCTGACCATCGTCGCCGGGCTGGTGGTCTTTGCTGCGGCAAAACGCAGCTGGATAGCGGCCGTCGGCGCGCTGGCGCTGCTGCTGCTGCCCTGGCCGCTGCGCATGATTAGCTGGTATCAGCCGCAGCCCGGACGCACGGTAAATGTCGCGCTGGTGCAGGGCAACATTCCTCAGTCGCTGAAATGGGATCCCAACCAGCTTATCAACACGCTGAAAACCTATACAGCGCTGACGCGGCCTTACGTTAATAAGACGCCGCTGATTATCTGGCCGGAGTCGGCTATTCCCGATCTGGAAACCAATCAGCAGCCTTTCCTGCAAACCATAGACCGCGAGCTGCGTTCCCAGGGCAGCAGCCTGATCACGGGTATTGTCGATTCGCGACTGGAAAATAATCGCTATCACGATTACAACTCGATCATTGTGCTGGGTGATAAACAGCCCTACAGCTACGAAAGCGGCAGCCGCTACCAGAAAAACCATCTGGTGCCATTTGGCGAATTCGTGCCGCTGGAGGCGTTATTGCGTCCGCTGGCGCCCTTTTTCGATCTGCCAATGTCTTCGTTTAGCCGTGGCGCCTATCGCCAGCCGCAGCTCCAGGCGGGCGGCTATAAGCTGACGGCGGCAATTTGCTATGAAATCGTGCTGGGCCAGCAGCTGCGGGATAATTTCCGTCCCGATACCGATTTTCTGCTGACTATCTCTAACGATGCCTGGTTCGGTCATTCCATTGGGCCGTGGCAGCATTTCCAGATGGCGCGGATGCGCGCGCTGGAGCTGGGCCGACCGCTGCTGCGCGATACCAACAACGGCGTGACGGCGGTAATTGATGCGGACGGCAGCGCGGAAGAGATGATCCCGCAATTTGTTCCGGATGTACTGGCAACCGGCGTTACGCCAACCCGTGGACTTACGCCGTACGCGCGTTTCGGCAACTGGACGGTATGGATTGTGACAGCGCTGTTTGCTGCGGCCGCCCTGTTTACCGGCCGGCGGAACAGACGCTGATAGTTAAAGCGCAGGGCGTTTTGCCGGCTCCCTGCGCTTTATTTCCTCCATGCCTTTCACATCCCGTTTTTCTGCTTTCTTCCGAACCTTTCCCGCGTAAAAACCACTCACAACAAAGCCATACGGAAAATCTGGCATGGCGATTGCAATTTATTTCCCGACTACGCTGAAAACGTCAGCGACAGCGACCGGCTGGCCGGAAATGCACCATAACTGCTCGTCCTCTGCGCCACCAGCGGGCAGCCCTTCAGGCAATGCATTATTTTGGTGCGGCACGCTTCGCAAAACCGAAACTTTATTGTTTCATACCGTTAACATTCAGCTATGTTATGGCTATCCGGCGCGGCCCTGGCGCTGAAAATACAACAATAAACGGTTACAAACACAACATCACAATCGGCGCACCGTTATGGCGCTTTACAACGAAGGAGTTGGAGATGAAATTTCGGAAAACTGGGCTGTGCCTGCTGGTACTGGCTGGCCTGTCCTCCGCCGTGGCTCACGCAGCTGATGCCCCGCAAAGCACGCTGGACAAAATTGCCAAAAACGGCGTTATCGTCGTCGGCCATCGTGAGTCTTCCGTTCCTTTTTCTTACTATGACAACCAGCAAAAAGTCGTCGGCTATTCGCAGGATTATTCCAACGCCATCGTGGCGGCGATCAAAGCCAAACTGAACAAGCCCGATCTGCAGGTGAAAATGCTGCCGATCACCTCGCAAAACCGTATCCCGCTGCTGCAAAACGGCACCTATGATTTTGAGTGCGGCTCTACCACTAATAACGCGGAACGTCAGCAACAGGCGGCCTTCTCCAATACCGTCTTTGTTATCGGCACCCGTTTGCTGGTGAAAAAAGGCAGTCCGATTAAGGATTTCCCGGATTTGAAAGGCAAAACCGTGGTGGTCACTTCCGGCACTACCTCTGAGATCCTGCTGCACAAGCTGAACGACGAGAAGAAGCTGGAGATGCGTATCATCAGCGCTAAAGATCACGGCGACTCGTTCCGTACGCTGGAAAGCGGCCGTGCCGTCGCCTTTATGATGGACGATGCGCTGCTGGCAGGCGAACGCGCCAAGGCCAAAAAACCGGATAACTGGGAAATCGTAGGCACGCCGCAGTCGAAAGAAGCCTACGGCTGTATGTTGCGCAAAGGCGATACCGCCTTTAAACAGCTGATGGATGAAACCATCGCTAAAGCGCAGACGTCAGGCGAGGCGACAAAATGGTTCGACAAATGGTTTACCCAGCCTATTCCGCCTAAAAACCTGAATATGAACTTCGCGCTTTCTGAAGATATGAAAGCCACGTTCAAAACACCGAATGATAAGGCGCTGAATTAATAACAAAAATAAGGGCGGCGTGCCGCCTTTGATTGTTGAACACGGGCAAGGACAGACAGCGGCCTGAAAAGTTCGGCACCAACAAGCCGACAGTCAGGCTGACGTTTGCCGCGGTCGTTCCCCACGGTAAACACGCCTCTCATCAATCTTCAGGGTAGCGCTGCTACCCTTTTTTCTACCGGAGTGACTTATGTCTATTGATTGGAACTGGGGTATTTTCCTGCAGCAGGCCCCGTTCGGTAATACCACCTATCTGGGATGGCTGTGGTCCGGCTTTCAGGTCACCATCGCCGTCTCCGTCTGCGCCTGGATCATCGCCCTCTGTGTCGGATCGCTGTTCGGTATTTTGCGTACCGTACCCAACCGCTGGCTTTCCGCTCTTGGCACTTGCTACGTGGAGCTGTTCCGCAACGTACCGCTGATCGTACAGTTTTTTATCTGGTATCTGGTGGTGCCGGAGCTGCTGCCGGAAAGCGTCGGCATGTGGTTTAAGTCAGAGCTGGATCCCAATATTCAGTTTTTCACCTGTTCTGTACTCTGCCTGGGCCTGTTCACCGCCGCTCGCGTCTGCGAACAGGTGCGCGCTGCCATTCAGTCGCTGCCGCGCGGTCAGAAGAATGCCGGCCTGGCAATGGGATTGACGCTGCCGCAAACCTACCGCTACGTGCTGCTGCCCAACGCCTACCGGGTAATTGTGCCGCCGATGACCTCGGAAATGCTGAACCTGGTAAAAAACTCCGCTATCGCCTCAACCATCGGGCTGGTCGATATGGCGGCACAGGCGGGTAAACTGCTGGATTATTCCGCGCACGCTTATGAATCCTTTACCGCAATCACCGTGGCCTACATCGCCATTAACGTCGTAATCATGCTGCTGATGAGCCTGGTCGAACGCAAAGTGCGCCTGCCCGGCGGCATGGGAGGCAAATAATGTACGAGTTTGACTGGAGCACCATTGTTCCCAATCTGCCCTACCTGATTAACGGCATGATTATCACGCTGAAAATCACCGCTATCGCCGTGGTGTTCGGCATTATCTGGGGCACGCTGCTGGCCGTGATGCGGCTGTCGAGATTTAAGCTCGTCAGCTGGTTCGCCAAACTGTACGTTAACCTGTTCCGCTCCGTCCCGCTGGTGATGGTGCTGCTCTGGTTTTATCTGGTGGTGCCCAGCTTTTTACAGCAGGTGCTGGGGATCTCCCCTAAAACCGATATCCGGCTGATCTCCGCAATGGTCGCCTTCGCCTTGTTTGAAGCCGCCTACTATTCGGAAATTATCCGCGCGGGCATTTTGAGTATCGCGGGCGGTCAGGGCAAGGCCGCGCTGGCGCTGGGCATGACGCAGTGGCAGGCGATGCAGCTGATTATTCTGCCGCAGGCGTTTCGCGCCATGGTGCCGCTGCTGCTGACTCAGGGTATCGTGCTGTTTCAGGATACTTCGCTGGTGTACGTCCTCAGCCTTGCCGACTTCTTCCGCACCGCCGACACTATCGGCATCAATAACGGCACCGAGATCGAGATGGTGCTGTTTGCCGGCGCGGTTTACTTTGTTATCAGCCTTAGCGCTTCGCTTTTGGTCAGCTATCTGAAGAAAAAAAGGACGGTTTAAATGATTACCCTGAAAAACGTTTCTAAGTGGTATGGTCACTTTCAGGTACTGACCGACTGCTCTACCGAAGTTAAAAAAGGCGAAGTGGTCGTGGTCTGCGGCCCTTCCGGCTCCGGCAAATCGACGCTGATCAAAACGGTCAACGGTCTTGAACCCGTTCAGCAAGGCAGCATCGCCGTCAACGGCACGGCGGTGACGGAGAAGAAAACTAATCTGGCGCAGCTGCGCGCGAAAGTCGGCATGGTTTTCCAGCATTTTGAGCTTTTCCCGCATCTGACGATTGTGGAAAACCTGACGCTGGCGCAGGTTAAAGTGCTCAGGCGTAATAAAGAAGAGGCGCGTCAGAAAGGCCTGAAGCTGCTGGAGCGCGTAGGGCTGTCTGCGCACGCCAATAAACATCCCGGTCAGCTTTCCGGCGGTCAGCAGCAGCGCGTGGCTATCGCCCGGGCGCTCTGTATGGATCCCGTCGCGATGCTGTTTGATGAACCCACTTCCGCGCTGGATCCGGAAATGATCAACGAAGTGTTGGATGTAATGGTCGAGCTGGCGAACGAAGGCATGACCATGATGGTGGTGACGCACGAGATGGGCTTTGCCCGCAAAGTGGCGAACCGGGTGATCTTTATGGATGAGGGCAAAATTATTGAGGATTCGCCGAAAGACGATTTCTTTAATAATCCCAGCTCCGATCGTGCGAAAGATTTCTTAGCCAAAATTCTGCACTAGTCCCTGAGCCAGCGCGGGCAGTAAAAAGGCCCGGCGCTTTAAATGGAATTCGACCCAGGATCTGCCGCGCGGGCAGTAAAGCAGCCCGCGCGTTTACCTGCTGCTCAGGGTTCAAAAGCCTGACGCTGAAACTGATCGTTGCCGCATTCCGGACAGCGCGTCAGCGTTTCCGGCGTATAGATAGCTCGGGTAAACTGGCATTTTTCGCAGACCAGATTGCCCAACCCGACCACCTCGCCGCTCTGATAAACGCCGTGATGATTTAAATCCTGGAAAACCTCGCGCCACTCCAGCTGGCTCTTGTCGGTGATATCCGCCAGTTCTTTCCAGACGCTTTCCCGAATAACCCGCATAAAAACGCTGTCGCCGCTGTCCGCCTGATTTTCCGTATAGCTGCGGGCGAACTCTTCCAGATCGCGGCGCACGGCGCGGGTAACGTCGTCAATCTGACTGCGCGTCAGTTCGCCGCGATTATTCATGCGCTGCCGGGCGGCCTCCACCAAAGCATCAATATCATGCTCGCCTTTATTAATTCTCTCGGTCAGAGAGGAAACCAGTTCACGATAATACTGAGCAACCTTGTTCATTTTATCTCCTGAGCGTGCCGATATATGCTTCATTCAGTTTAGCGCTAAACGGATTATTGCAGCGGGACGGCGGTGAAATTTGCCTGCCATCTTCCAGCTTGCAGAGAAATGCCCGTTGTCGGGGCGGTTACTGTTGTTGCGCCGGGGGCGGATCAGCTATGCTATGCGGATCTGAACGAACATTAAGCCCGGCGCGACTCACCAGGTGCCCGGCGCTATTTACAAAGGACCACTGGCTGCCATGCAAGAGCAATATCGCCCGGAAGAGATAGAATCCCGTGTTCAACAGCACTGGGACGAGAAGCAAACCTTTAAAGTCACCGAAGAGGAAGGCAAAGAGAAGTACTACTGCCTCTCCATGCTGCCCTATCCTTCTGGCCGCCTACATATGGGCCACGTGCGTAACTACACCATCGGCGACGTGATCTCCCGCTATCAGCGCATGTTGGGCAAAAACGTGCTGCAGCCTATCGGCTGGGATGCGTTTGGCCTGCCTGCCGAAGGCGCCGCGGTAAAAAACAACACCGCGCCAGCGCCGTGGACCTACGACAATATCGCCTATATGAAGAACCAGCTTAAGCTGCTGGGCTTTGGCTATGACTGGAGCCGCGAACTGGCAACCTGCCAGCCGGAATACTATCGCTGGGAGCAGTGGTTCTTCACCAAACTGTATGAAAAAGGCCTGGTCTACAAAAAAACCTCCGCCGTTAACTGGTGCCCGAATGACCAGACCGTGCTGGCTAACGAACAGGTTATCGACGGCTGCTGCTGGCGCTGCGACAGCAAGGTCGAGCGTAAAGAGATCCCGCAGTGGTTTATCAAAATCACCGCCTATGCCGACGAGCTGTTAAACGATCTGGACACGCTGGAAAGCTGGCCTGAGCAGGTCAAAACCATGCAGCGCAACTGGATTGGCCGCTCCGAAGGCGTGGAAATCACCTTTGACGTCAAGGACAGTGAAGAGAAGCTGACCGTCTATACCACGCGTCCGGATACCTTTATGGGCGTGACCTATCTGGGTGTTGCTGCCGGTCATCCGCTGGCCATCCAGGCCGCAATGAACAACCCCGTGCTGGCGGATTTCATCGCTGAATGCCGCAACACCAAAGTCGCCGAAGCAGAAATGGCGACAATGGAGAAAAAAGGCATGGCGACCGGTCTGTTCGCCACGCATCCGCTGACCGGCGAACAGCTGCCGGTGTGGGTCGCCAACTTCGTGCTGATGGAATACGGCACCGGCGCGGTGATGGCCGTTCCGGGCCACGATCAGCGTGACTGGGAGTTTGCCACCAAATACGATCTGCCGGTGAAGCCGGTTATCCTCAATGCGGACGGCAGCGAGCCGGATCTGAGCGCGGCAGCGATGACCGAAAAAGGCACGCTGTTCAACTCCGGCGAATTCGACGGCCTCTCCTATGAAGAAGGCTTTAACGCCATCGCCACCCGCCTGGCGGAGAAAGGCGTGGGTGAGCGCAAGGTCAATTACCGCCTGCGCGACTGGGGCGTTTCCCGTCAGCGCTACTGGGGCGCGCCAATCCCTATGGTAACGCTGGAGGACGGCACGGTTATGCCGACGCCGGAAGATCAGCTGCCGGTGATCCTGCCGGAAGATGTCACCATGGACGGCATCACCAGCCCGATTAAAGCCGATCCCGAGTGGGCAAAAACCACCGTCAACGGCCGGCCGGCGCTGCGTGAAACCGACACCTTCGACACCTTCATGGAGTCATCCTGGTACTACGCGCGCTATACCTGCCCGGATTTCGACAAAGGGATGCTGGATCCGGCTGCGGCCAACTACTGGCTGCCGGTCGATCAGTATGTAGGCGGCATCGAGCACGCGATCATGCACCTGCTTTACTTCCGCTTCTTCCACAAGCTGCTGCGCGACGCCGGTCTGGTCAGCTCCAATGAGCCAGCCAAACGCCTGCTCTGCCAGGGCATGGTGCTGGCTGACGCCTTCTACTGGCTGGGCGCCAACGGCGAGCGCAACTGGGTATCGCCGGTTGACGTAACCGTCGAGCGCGACGAAAAAGGCCGCATCGTGAAGGCCACCGACGAAGCGGGCCACGAGCTGGTGTACGCGGGCATGAGCAAAATGTCCAAGTCGAAAAACAACGGTATCGATCCACAGGTCATGGTCGAGCGCTACGGCGCGGATACCGTGCGTCTGTTTATGATGTTCGCCTCTCCGGCCGAAATGACGCTGGAATGGCAGGAGTCCGGTGTGGAAGGCGCTAACCGCTTCCTGAAGCGCGTGTGGAAGCTGGTCTTTGAACATACTGCGAAAGGCCCGGCTGGCGCGATCGACCTGAACAGCCTTAATGAAGATCAGAAGTCGCTGCGTCGCGATCTGCACAAAACCATCGCTAAAGTCTCGGACGATATTGGCCGTCGCCAGACCTTTAACACCGCCATCGCCGCCATTATGGAGCTGATGAACAAACTGGCGCGCGCGCCGCAGGAAGAACCGCAGGATCGGGCGCTGATGCATGAAGCGCTGCTGGCCGTCGTGCGTATGCTCTATCCTTTCACCCCGCACGCCTGCTTCACCCTGTGGGAAGCGCTGGGCGGCGAAGGCGAAGTGGATAACGCGCCGTGGCCGCAGGCTGACGACGCCGCAATGGTAGAGGATTCTCTGCTGGTGGTGGTGCAGGTAAATGGCAAGGTTCGCGGCAAGATCACCGTTCCGGCGGATGCGACTCAGGAGCAGGTGCAGGCGCGTGCCGCACAGGAGCATCTGGTCGCAAAATATCTTGATGGCGTAACTATTCGTAAAGTGATTTACGTTCAGGGCAAGCTGCTTAACCTGGTCGTGGGTTAATGTCAGGAGGAAGCGTGCGACAGATTATCTCTTTGCTTATCGCCGGGCTGGTGTTGCTTACCGCCGGCTGTGGCTATCACCTGCGCGGAACCACGTCGGTTCCGCACGAAATGAAAACCATGATCGTGGATACGGGCGATCCGTACGGGCCGCTGGCGCGTGCCGTTCGTGAGCAGCTGCGTCTTAACAACGTAACCGTGCTGGAAAAACCGGGCCTGCGCAAAGACGTGCCGTCGCTACGTCTGGGTACGGAAACTCAGGGACGCGACACCGCGTCTATTTTCCAGGATGGTAAAACCGCCGAGTACTCGCTGGTGATGACCGTTAACGCGCAGGTATTGATCCCGAATAAAGGCATCTATCCGCTGAGCGCCACGGTTTATCGCTCCTTCTTTGATAACCCGCTGGCGGCGCTGGCGAAAGATTCCGAGCAGGACATCATCATCAGTGAAATGCGCGTGCAGGCTGCCCAGCAGCTGGTGCGTAAGCTGCTGACCGTCCACGCGGCGGAAAACGACAGCTCCGTCAATACGCTGGGGAATTCACCGCCTGCGATTGACCAGACTTCATCGCGCGCTGTTTTACCAGATAGCTCTTACGCCAGATGATCAGGATCTATCCTGAACAGCTTGTCGCGCAGCTCCGTGAGGGGCTGCGCGCCTGCTATATTCTGAGCGGTAATGAACCGCTGCTGCTGCAGGAGGCGCAGGATGCCGTACGAGCCAGCGCCCAGCAGCAGGGCTTCACCGAACATTTCAGCGTCGCGGTCGATCAACAGACCGACTGGGACGCCATCTATTCAACCTGTCAGGCGCTCAGCCTGTTCGCCAGCCGCCAGACGCTGCTTTTATCGCTGCCGGAAAACGGCCCGAATGCCGCGATAGCGGAAAAGCTGCTGACGCTGTCCACGCTGCTGCACGAGGATATTCTGCTGCTGCTGCGCGCGCCTAAACTGACCAAAGCTCAGGAAAACAGCGCGTGGTTTAAAGCGCTCAGCGTCAACGCGGTTATCGTGCCCTGTCAGACGCCCGAGCAGGCTCAGCTGCCTCGCTGGGTAAACGCGCGCGCGAAAAGCATGCGGCTGACGGTGGACGATGCAGCCGTGCAGCTGCTCTGCTACTGCTACGAAGGCAATCTGCTGGCGCTGTCGCAGGCGCTGGAACGCCTTTCGCTGCTCTGGCCGGACGGCAAATTAACGCTGCCCAGAGTGGAACAGGCGGTTAATGACGCCGCCCATTTTACGCCCTTTCACTGGGTGGATGCGCTGCTGGCCGGCAAAAGCAAGCGGGCGCAGCATATTTTGCGCCAGCTGAAAGCGGAAGAGAGCGAGCCGGTGATCCTGCTGCGCACGCTGCAAAGAGAGCTGCTGACATTGCTGACGCTACAGCGGCAAATGCAGCAGGCGCCGCTGCGCACGCTGTTTGACCAGCATCGCGTCTGGCAGAACCGTCGCCCGCTGTTTACGGAGGCCCTGCAGCGGCTGACGGCGAAACAGCTGGCGCAGGCGGTGAGGCTGCTGACGCGTATCGAACTGACGATCAAGCAGGATTATGGTCAGGCTGTCTGGCGCGAACTGGAAACGCTGTCGCTGCTGCTCTGCACCACTGCTTTTCCCGAGACCTTCTGCGATGACTGAACCGGCCACGCTCCAGGCGCTGTTTGGCGGCACCTTCGATCCTGTCCACTACGGCCATCTTCGCCCGGTGGAAACGCTGGCCGCCCGGCTTGGCCTGCAAAAGATTACCCTGTTGCCCAACAACGTGCCGCCCCATCGCCCTCAGCCGGAAGCCTCTCCGGCCCAGCGCGTAAAAATGCTTTCTCTGGCTATCGCTAATAATTCACTTTTTGATATCGACCAGCGCGAATTACAGCGTCAGACTCCCTCGTGGACGATTGATACATTAATTGAGCTTCGCCGGGAGCGTGGAGAACAGCAGCCGCTGGGGTTTATTATCGGTCAGGATTCCCTGCTGACGCTGCATAAATGGCATCGCTGGCAGGAGCTGCTGGATTATTGCCATCTGCTGGTTTGTAAACGTCCCGGCTATGCCGAAAACATGGCCACGCCGGAACAGCAGCACTGGCTTGACACGCACCGCACAGAAGATATTTCGCGGCTGCATCATTTTCCCGCCGGATCGGTTTTTCTTGCTGATACGTTGCTGCTGCCGATTTCCGCTACCGAGATCCGGCAACGCCGCCGCGCCGGCCTTTCCTGCGACGGGATGCTGCCAGAGGCAGTGATTAACTGGATAAACCAGCAAAATCTTTATCCGGCACAAAAATAATTATTTCGTTCATAACGCTGCTTTATATCCCTTAAATAAAGCAGCGGATTTTGTACGAAGCTGATTCAGCCTTTTTACAGAATGCCTTTCCTTTTTTATCAAGCCTTTACTTTTAGCAAAACTTGTCCTTCTTATAAGCGCATTGGATTAAAGCGGCTGGCATGGTGCCTGGTTTCGGCGTAACGGCGCAGGTCATCAACGGTCGTGTCGAGTGCGGCGGCAGCGCCCTGCCCATCTACCGGGAAATGAACTGGGATTACAACGCAAAAAAATCCGGGCGGCAAAAGCTACGCCTGTAAGCGGGTAGGTTAGCAAACGCCTTATAGCGCCTTCAAAAAAGGCGACTATACCGAATGCGTTAAAACGCATTTTCCCGCCCTGGTGATAACCGACAAATAACCGTTAACGGCATAAAGCTACAACTTCGTTAACACAGGCGGAAGAGCCGTTGCGCGCTTACGCTTTTTTCTTTCTGTCGACGGCCGTACCTCTGCGGCCGTCATCTCTTCTCCGGGGCAACTATCGGCCCGGCAGCCATTGACTCTCAGCCGGGGGCTGTTATTCTCCGCTGCCATGTTTTTTACCCGGCGGCTACACAAGCTCACAATTATTCGACTCAGGAACGTGGATCTTCCGCGCCGACGTGGGATAATAGCGCTTCCGCCTGGCGGACAGACATCTCATTCAACCGTATTCAGAGGGGAACCTTTTGCAAGGTCAAGCACTCCAGGAATTCGTCATCGATAAAATTGACGATTTGAAAGGCCAGGATATTGTCACTGTTAACGTACAGGGCAAATCCAGTATCACCGACTGCATGATTATCTGTACCGGTACCTCAACGCGCCATGTCGCCTCTATCGCCGATCACGTGGTGCAGGAATCGCGCGCGGCGGGGCTGAAGCCGCTGGGCGTTGACGGCAAAGCCGCCGCCGAGTGGGTGGTGGTCGATCTGGGCGATGTGATCGTCCACGTGATGCAGGAAGAGAGCCGTCGTCTCTACGAACTCGAAAAGCTCTGGAGCTAATCCGTGAAGCTGCAGCTGGTTGCCGTCGGCACGAAAATGCCTGACTGGGTGCAAACCGGATTTATGGAATACCTGCGCCGTTTTCCCAAGGATATGCCGTTTGAGCTGACTGAAGTGCCGGCCGGCAAACGCGGGAAGAACGCCGACATCAAACGCATTCTGGAAAAGGAAGGCGAAATGATGCTGGCGGCGGTGGGCAAAGGCAACCGCATCGTGACGCTGGATATTCCGGGGCAGCCGTGGGAAACGCCGCAGCTGGCGACGCAGCTGGAGCGCTGGAAGCAGGACGGCCGCGACGTCAGCCTGCTGATCGGCGGCCCGGAAGGCCTGGCGCCCGCCTGCAAGGCTGCCGCCGAGCAGAGCTGGTCGCTCTCCACGCTGACGCTGCCTCACCCTTTGGTGCGCGTGCTGGTGGCGGAAAGCCTTTATCGGGCATGGAGTATTACCACTAATCACCCTTACCATCGCGAATAGCCCTTAACTGGACAGATTAACGCAGCGGATGAAATTACAACGTAACGCCTTTCGTGACTATACCGCCGAGCAGACGCTGTTTGTTCGGCGGGCAATGATCGCTTTTTTCGGCATCTTACTGCTTTCCGGCATCCTGGTAGCTAATCTCTATCATCTGCAAATTATCCGCTACACCGATTACAGTACCCGCTCCAACGAAAACCGCATCAAGCTGGTGCCTGTCGCGCCAAGCCGCGGCATTATTTACGATCGTAACGGTACGCCGCTGGCGCTGAACCGCACTATCTATCAGATTGAGCTGGTGCCCGAGAAGGTCGAAAACCTCGAAAAAACGCTGCTGGCGCTGCGCCCGGTGGTCGACCTGACCGATGAAGATATCGTCGCCTTTGAAAAAGAGCGCAAGCGTTCGCGCCGCTTTACCTCTATTCCGGTAAAAACCGGGCTGAATGAGGTGCAGGTCGCACGTTTCGCGGTGAATCAATACGCTTTTCCCGGCGTGGAAGTCAAAGGCTACCAGCGCCGCTACTATCCTTACGGCTCAGCCCTCACCCACGTGCTGGGCTATGTTTCCAAGATCAACGATCGCGACGTTGAGCGACTGGATAAAGAAGGCAAATGGCCTAACTACGCGGCCACGCACGATATCGGCAAGCTGGGCATAGAGCGCTACTACGAGGATATGCTGCACGGCAAAACCGGCTATGAAGAGGTCGAGGTCAATAACCGTGGCCGCGTGATCCGCCAGCTACACGAACAGTCGCCGCAGGCGGGTCAGGATATCTGGCTGACTATCGATCTCAAGCTGCAACAGTATATCGAAACGCTGCTGGCGGGCAGCCGCGCCGCCGTGGTGGTAACCGATCCGCGCAGCGGCGAAATCCTGGCGATGGTCTCCATGCCCAGCTACGATCCGAACCTGTTTGTCGACGGCATCAGCAGCAAAGATTACAACAAGCTGCTGAAGGATCCGAACCGCCCGTTGATTAACCGTACGACTCAGGGCGCCTATCCGCCAGCCTCCACGGTAAAACCCTATATTGCCGTTTCGGCGCTTTCCGCCGGCGTAATCAATAAAAACACCAGCCTGTTCGATCCGGGCTGGTGGCAGCTGCCCGGCTCTGAAAAGCGCTTCCGCGACTGGAAGCACTGGGGCCACGGCCACCTTAACGTCACCAAATCGCTGGAAGAATCCGCCGATACCTTCTTCTATCAGGTCGCCTACGATATGGGCATCGACCGGCTTTCCGAATGGATGGGTAAATTTGGCTACGGCCATCTTTCCGGTATCGATCTGGTGGAAGAAACCGCTGGCAACATGCCGACCCGCGAATGGAAAATGAAGCGCTTTAAAAAACCCTGGTATCAGGGCGACACCATTCCGGTAGGTATCGGTCAGGGCTACTGGACGGCCACGCCGGTGCAGATGAACAAAGCGATGATGATCCTGATTAACGACGGCATCGTGCGTACGCCGCATCTGATGATGGCCAACAAGGTGAATAACGTTACCGTGCCGTGGAAGCAGCCGGCGATCCCGCCGGTCGCCGATATTCATTCCGGCTACTGGGAAATCGCCAAGGACGGCATGTATGGCGTAGCCAACCGACCTAACGGCACGGCGCGCAAAAGTTTTTCCGACGCGCCTTATAAAATCGCTGCCAAGTCAGGAACGGCGCAGGTATTCGGCCTGAAAGAGAACGAAACCTATAACGCCCATAAAATTTCCGAACTGCTGCGCGACCATAAGCTGATGACCGCTTTTGCGCCTTACGATCATCCTCGGGTAGCGGTGGCGATGATCCTGGAAAACGGCGGCGCGGGGCCAGCGGTCGGCACCATTATGCGGCAAATTCTCGACCATATTATGCTCGGGGACAACAATACCAACCTGCCAGACGCCGCTCCGGTGCCGTCTGGCTATGAAGGCGAATAACCATGAACGATCGGCACCAGAAAAGCACTATCTGGACGAGGATCCACGTCGACCCGACCTTTTTTATTCTGATTTCCGCCCTGCTGGTTTACAGCGCGCTGGTTATCTGGAGCGCCAGCGGCCAGGATCCGGGCATGATGGAGCGCAAGCTGGGCCAGATTGCGATGGGCGTGGTGATCATGCTGGTCATGGCGCAGATCCCGCCGCGCGTTTACGAAGGCTGGGCGCCCTATCTTTACATCCTTTGTGTGATCCTGCTGATAGCCGTGGACGCTTTCGGCCATATCAGTAAAGGCGCGCAGCGCTGGCTGGATCTGGGCGTGGTGCGCTTTCAGCCCTCGGAAATAGCCAAAATAGCCGTGCCGCTAATGGTGGCGCGCTTTATCAACCGCGACGTCTGTCCGCCCACGCTTAAAAACACCGCGATTGCGCTGGTGCTGATCTTTATGCCCACGCTGCTGGTGGCGGCGCAGCCCGATCTGGGAACGGCTATCCTGATCGCCTCCTCCGGCCTGTTTGTGCTGTTTTTATCAGGCATGAGCTGGAAGCTGATCCTCGTGGCCGTGATGCTGGTCGCCGCCTTCATTCCGGTGCTCTGGTTCTTCCTGATGCACGACTACCAGCGCGACCGCGTCATGATGCTGCTGGATCCGGAAAGCGATCCGCTGGGCGCGGGCTACCATATTATTCAGTCCAAAATCGCTATCGGCTCCGGCGGGCTGCGCGGCAAAGGCTGGCTGCACGGCACCCAGTCGCAGCTGGAGTTTTTACCCGAGCGTCACACCGACTTTATCTTTGCCGTGCTGGCGGAAGAGCTGGGCCTGGTCGGCGTGCTGGTGCTGCTGGTGCTCTATATTCTGGTGATCATGCGCGGCCTGCTGATGGCGGCCAGAGCGCAAACCACCTTTGGCCGCGTGATGGCAGGCGGCCTGATGCTGATCTTCTTTGTTTATGTCTTTGTGAATATTGGCATGGTCAGCGGTATATTACCCGTGGTCGGCGTCCCGCTGCCGCTGGTAAGCTACGGCGGCTCCGCCCTGATTGTTCTGATGGCCGGGTTTGGCATTATTATGTCGATCCATACCCACCGTAAACTGTTGTCGAAAAGCGTTTAAGAGGCTTATATGCGTAAGGATTGGCTCTGGATTAGTCTGGCAGCGGCGCTGCTGGCAGGCTGTGTTACTGAACAACAGCAGGCACCGGTTACACAGCAACAGCAAACCTATAACGGCCCGGTCGTTGAAATCGGCGGCGTCGAGCCGCGCTACGAGCCGTTAAGCCCCAATGCCAACCAGGATTATCGGGTCAACGGCCAGAACTACCGCATCGTCACCGATCCGTCTAATTTCAGCGAAACCGGGCTGGCCAGCTGGTATAGCGAATCGGCCGACGGCAGCCGCACGGCGATTGGCGAGCAGTACGATCCGCAGGCGCTGACGGCGGCGCACCCTACTCTGCCGCTGCCGTCCTATGTGCGCGTCACCAACCTGGCGAACGGACGACAAATCGTGGTGCGGGTCAACGATCGCGGGCCTTACAAGCCGGGCCGCATTATCGATCTGTCCAAAGCGGCGGGCGATCGCCTGAATATTTCCAATAACTCCCGCGTGAAGGTGGACTTTATTAAGGTCGCGCCGGACGGCTCGGTTTCCGGCCCCGGCACCATCGGCACCACGGTCGCGAAACAAAGCTACGCGCTGCCGCCTCGCCCGGATCTCAGCGGCGGCATGGTGGTAATGGGCGGCGCGGCGGCGGCACAGGGCATGACAAGCGCGCAGGAAAGCACCGGCGCCTCGTCTTCTGAACAAATACCGCCTGACGTCCGGCCCGTGGATAACAGCACGCTCAGCAGCGACGACAACCTGGGCGCGCCGGTACGCAGCAGCGGCTTTTTAGGCGCGCCGCAGCCGTTGGCCAATGGCGTCCTGGAAGGCAGCGAGCCTGCACCAGCGGAACCGGCACCGGTGCCGACTCAGCCAGCCCCTGTCTCGGCGCCAGCCGCAGCGACTTCGGCACCGGCCGCAGCCGGAACGGCCTTTACGGTGCAGGCGGGCGCGCTGAAAGATGGCGCACGCGCACAGCAGCTGGCGGCCTCGCTGAGCAAACAATTTGGCGTGCCGGGCAGCGTTGACGCGCGCGGCGGCGTTTATCGCGTGCAGCTGGGGCATTTTACCTCGCGTCAGCAGGCGGCAGCGCTGCAGCAACGGCTTGCCAGCGAAGCCAACCTCACCTCTTTCGTGACCACGGCAGCTGGCAAAATGTGATAACGATCCGGCAATCCATCTTTACCTGGCGTTACGCTGTATGAGCCAGGTAAAGACGGATGCCGCTCCGAAATGCATTTGCTATAGTGAGTCACTTTTTTTTAACTTAGCCATGGATGTTGTTGTCCCCGACATGAATACTCTGACCTCTTCCCAACTGTTCAAACGCCTGACGGCAGGTTCGCTGATCGCCCTCAGCCTTACCGCCTTCGCCCACGCTGAAGACGTGAACATCAAAACCATGATCCCGGGCGTGCCGGATATTGATGCCGAAGCCTATGTGCTGATCGATTACAACTCTGGCAAAGTGCTGGCGGAGAAAAACGCCGACGCGCGCCGCGATCCGGCCAGCCTGACAAAAATGATGACCAGCTACGTGATTGGCCAGGCGGTCAAAGCGGGCAAAATTCATCAGGATGATATGGTCACCGTGGGTAAAGATGCCTGGGCGACCGGCAACCCGGTGTTTAAAGGCTCTTCGCTGATGTTCCTGAAGCCGGGCGATCGCGTGCCGGTTTCGCAGCTGACTCGCGGTATCGTGCTTCAGTCCGGCAACGACGCCTGTGTGGCGATGGCCGACTATGTCGCAGGCAGTCAGGACACCTTTGTCGGCCTGATGAATAACTACGTTAAGGCGCTGGGTCTGCAAAATACCCATTTCCAGACCGTACACGGCCTGGACGCCGAAGGTCAGTACAGCTCGGCGCGCGATATGGCGCTGATCGGCCAGGCGCTGATCCGTGACGTGCCGGATGAGTACTCGGTCTATAAAGAAAAAGATTTCACCTTTAACAATATCCGCCAGACCAACCGCAACGGCCTGCTGTGGGATACCAGCCTGAACGTTGACGGCATCAAAACCGGCCACACCAATGCGGCAGGCTATAACATCGTCGCTTCCGCGACCGAAGGCCAGATGCGTCTGATTTCGGCCGTGCTGGGTGGACGTACCTTTAAAGGCCGCGAAGTAGAGAGCAAAAAGCTGCTGACCTGGGGCTTCCGCTTCTTTGAAACCGTGGCGCCACTGAAAGCCGGTAAAGAGTTCGCCTCCGAGCCGGTGTGGTTCGGCAACAGCGACCGCGTGCAGCTGGGCGTGCAGAAAGACGTTTACCTGACTATCCCTCGCGGCCGCATGAAGGATCTGAAAGCCAGCTACACGCTGAGCAACACCGAACTGCACGCGCCGCTGGCGAAAAACCAGGTGGTCGGCACCATCAACTTCCAGCTGGACGGCAAAACCATTGAGCAGCATCCGCTGGTGGTGCTGAACGATATGCCGGAAGGCGGATTCTTCGGCCGTATCGTTGACTACATCAAGCTGATGTTCCATCACTGGTTTGGCTAAATCTGTCGCGTTCCGCGCTTGATTTCGGCCTGAATGGCCCGCATATTGATATTATCTGTAGGCTCCCGCTGTTGGCGGGAGTCTTTGTTTTAGCGTTACCGGAGCCCCTATGAAAACCAATCTTAAAGAACTGCTCGAATTTCCTACCCCGTTCACCTATAAAGTGATGGGTCTGGCGCAGCCGGAGCTGGTTGATCAAGTAGTTGAAGTCGTACAGCGCCATGCGCCTGGCGATTACTCTCCGGATGTAAAACCCAGCAGCAAAGGCAACTATCACTCGGTTTCTATTACCATTACGGCGACCCATATCGAGCAGGTGGAAACGCTGTATGACGAGCTGGGCAAAATAGAAATCGTGCGGATGGTGCTGTAGCCATCACCGATCGGGGGCTGACCACGGCCCTCGTTCGGCGTTATACTCCCTTCTTTACTCCCTGACCGGACTTTCCATGCATCAGGATACCCTACTCGTTCGTCAGCTCGGTTTGCAGCCCTGGGCGCCCGTCTCTCAGGCCATGCACGATTTTACCAATCAGCGCGGCGCGGAAACGCCTGACGAAATCTGGCTGGTGGAACACCCGCCGGTATTTACTCAAGGCCAGGCCGGTAAAGCGGAGCATCTGCTGATGCCGGGCGATATCCCGGTTATGCAGAGCGATCGCGGCGGACAGGTCACCTATCACGGGCCAGGTCAGCAGGTCATGTACGTGCTGATAAACCTGAAACGGCGCAAAACCGGCGTGCGGGAGCTGGTTACCGCCATTGAGCAAACGGTGATTGCCACGCTGGCGCACTACGATATCGAGGCCGCTGCCCGGCCGGATGCGCCCGGCGTTTACGTCGAGGGCAAAAAAATTTGCTCGCTGGGCCTGCGCATCCGCAACGGCAGCTCTTTTCACGGGCTGGCTTTGAACGTGGATATGGATCTTGCGCCTTTTCTGCGCATCAATCCCTGCGGCTACGCCGGGCTGGAGATGACACAAATCAGCGCCTATAAAAAGGGCGTGACGCTGGCCGACGTGCAGCCGTTGTTAATCAAGCATTTTGCCCGCGAGCTGGCGATAGCGGACGTAAAGTGGCTGGACGAGCGAACGCCATAAATTTACAATTCCGTCACATTTTCTCCTCTGCCCTGGCTGAAACCCGCGCCGCGAGGTGATATAATTTTTGCGCTTTTCTCAAAAAAATTTGAACGTCACGCGGCTGATTAGCGCATGCCAACCTGGAAACAGCAAGATTATGAGTAAACCTATTCAGATGGAACGCGGCGTTAAGTACCGCGACGCAGATAAGATGGCGCTGATCCCGGTCAAAACCGTGGTCACCGAACGCACAGAGATTTTACGTAAGCCGGAGTGGATGAAAATCAAACTCCCTGCCGACTCCAGCCGCATCCAGGGCATTAAAGCCGCCATGCGTAAAAACGGTCTGCACTCCGTCTGTGAAGAGGCTTCCTGCCCTAACCTTGCAGAATGTTTTAACCACGGCACCGCCACCTTTATGATCCTGGGCGCGATTTGTACCCGCCGCTGTCCTTTCTGCGACGTGGCACACGGCCGTCCCGTGCAGCCCGACGCCAACGAGCCGGAAAAGCTGGCGCAGACCATCGCCGATATGGGCCTGCGCTACGTGGTGATCACTTCCGTTGACCGCGATGACCTGCGCGACGGCGGCGCTCAGCACTTTGCCGACTGCATCACTGCTATCCGCGCTAAAAATCCGACTATTAAAATCGAAACGCTGGTGCCGGACTTCCGTGGCCGTATGGATCGCGCGTTGGATATTCTGAACGCCACGCCGCCGGACGTGTTTAACCACAACCTTGAGAACGTGCCGCGCGTATACCGCCAGGTTCGTCCCGGCGCCAACTATGAGTGGTCGCTGAAGCTGCTGGAGCGCTTTAAAGAAGCGCATCCTGAGATCCCGACCAAATCAGGCCTGATGGTGGGTCTGGGCGAAACCAATGCCGAGATCGTGGAAGTGATGCGCGATTTACGCCGTCACGGTGTGACCATGCTGACGCTGGGGCAGTATCTTCAGCCAAGCCGCCACCATTTACCGGTACAGCGCTACGTCAGTCCGGCGGAATTTGACGAAATGAAAGAGGCGGCGATGGAAATGGGCTTTACCCACGCGGCCTGCGGCCCGTTCGTGCGTTCTTCCTACCATGCGGATATGCAGGCGAAAGGCCTGGAAGTGAAATAACTCTTTACATATTTGCAACAAAAACAAAAACGGATGACCCTGTCATCCGTTTTTTTATCGCTTAACGCGGGCGTTACTCTTTATGAGCAACCTGTTCAGCCGCTTTTTCTTCAGCGACAGGCGCTTTCTTCGCGGAGGTGTCATCGTCGCTCATCGCCTTTTTAAAGCCTTTGATCGCCGAACCCAGATCGCCGCCCAGCGAGCGTAACTTGTTGGTTCCAAAAAGCAATACAATCAGAGCGCCAATAATCAGCAGTTTGGCAATACTGATACCTTCCATACACACCTTCTTTATTTAACCGGACCGGTAAAGGTCAATAAGCATAAAGTGTATTAACGCGCAGATTGTCGGTCAATACAAACTGCCATCTGTAACAGAGTAATATCTGCACAGCGGCCTGCGAAATGATATCAGATAAAGCGGCTCAGGAAAGCCTGAAATCGCGGATGTTGGGGGCTGGTGTACCACAACGCGTTATCAATGCCACACCATTGTTCCATAGCGGTATGGTGATATCACCCGTTGCCCTCTCACTCCGAAGCGTTCCTTACCCAATATTTCAAAGCTTCCGCGAGCTGATAAGTTCAGGGCGAGCAAAACGGCGATTCTCCAGCACCGGCAGCACGCTACGCGCATGAGCGATACGGGCGGGATCCAAATCAGCAAAAAGCAATATCGGCGCTTCAGCCGCCCTGGCTATCGCCACGCCCAGCGGATCGACCGTCAGGCTGCAACCAATATTACGCGGGCCGCAGTCGCCGACGGCCACCATATAACAGGTGTTTTCCAGCGCACGCGCCGTTACCAGCACCTCCCAGTGCATCTCCTTCAGCGGCCCTCTCACCCAGGCGGCTGGCAGCACCAGCACTTCCGCGCCGTCCAGCGCCAGACGACGAGCCTGTTCAGGAAAACGCACGTCGTAACAGGTCATCAGACCCACTTGCATACCGGCAACTTCCACCAGCGGCGGCACCTCGTCACCGGCGGTGACATTGCGGGATTCCTGCATGGTAAAAGCGTCATAAAGATGCAGCTTGTCGTAGCGGGCAAGGATTTCGCCATTGCGAATGACGATAAGCACATTCAGCGCTTTGCCGTTATCGGTCGGCACGTGTACGGTCATTATTGTGGTTAACCCGTTGCCGCGACTGGCTGCACGGATTTCGTTTAAAAATGGCCCGTCCAGCGGCTGAGCGGCTTTCAGCACCAAATCCGGATCGGCGATATCACGAGCCAGCACGGCTTCCGGTAAAACGAGCAGATCGGCACCGCCGGCAAGCGCCCTGGTCATTAAGTCCGTACAGGTTGCCGCATTCTCCTGCCAGCTGCGGCTGACCGCAAACTGTCCTGAAGCCACTTTCATTATGTCTCTCCGTGGGGATAAAAAGCGTGCGCATCGAGATTTTTAATCAGGTAGCGGGGAGCCTCGCTATAGCCTTCCCGGCTATAAAAGGCGTTAGCCTTGGTGCGCTGCTCATGGCAGTGGACTTCCATCCGATCGCAGCCGTGGGCTTTTGCCAGCTTCTCGGCGTGGCTTAACAGTTGATGTCCGACGCCTTCGCTACGCTTGCCGTCCGCGATACAAAAATAGCTGATGCGCGCGAAATCCCCCGCCAGCGCCAGCTGCGGAATAAAATGTAGCGAGAGAAAGCCTAATACGGTGCTGCCCTGCTCGGCAATCAGCAGCTGTTCTGCCCTGTCGTCGATCAGCTGCGCCAGACGACGCTCAATAAAGACTTCGGTGTTGGCATAGCCCAGTTCGGTTAACAGCGCGCTCAGGGCAAAACCGTCGTGCGTATTCGCCAGTCGGATCCTCATTCTCTCTCCTGTTAATTGCGGCCCGCTCAGGGCGTCAGCGCTTTTCTTCTACAGGTTATATAGCCTGACTGACACGATAAGCAACCCGACCGACGCCGACGCCTGTTACAGAATAAGCCGCGTTTGGGCTTCACAGACCGCAAAACAGGCATCTGCACCCGGCGCAGTTAACGATGACTGTTTCGTTTATCACGTTTTGGCACAATCTTTACGCAAGCAGGAAGAAGCGCTAACAGGACAGGATCTTTGCGCACGCAAGCAGAGAGCAGGACTCGCAGGCGGAAATCTGTGCGGCACGCATGCACTGAGCATTAAGGGAACCTACGCGGCACGCCAGCAAAGGGCGGTACTTACAGACGGTAACCTGCACGACACGCAAGCACAGAGCATTAAAGGAACCTGCGCGGCAGGCCAACAGAGGGCGGAACTTACAGGCGGCAATCAGCGCGACACGCATGCACAGAGCATTAAGGGAACCTTTGCAACACGCAGGCAAAGAGCGGTACTTACGGCGGGAACCTGCGCAATATGCAGGCACAGAGCAGTACGGGAACTTTCGCAACAGCTATCCGGCTTACAGGCTCACCTGGCCGGGCATTTCATGGAGACGAGGCATCACTCAGGCGAAAAAAAACCCGCCATAAGGCGGGTTTTTAAAATTCTGTCTGATAACTTAAATAGCGGCAACGTTAGCAGCAGATGGGCCTTTGGCACCGTTGGTGATTTCGAACTCTACGCGCTGACCTTCAGCCAGAGTTTTGAAACCGTTGCTCTGGATGGCAGAGAAGTGAACGAACACGTCTTTGCTACCATCTTCAGGAGTAATGAAACCGAATCCTTTGGACTCATTAAACCACTTAACGCTACCTTTGATCTTAGACATCTATATTACCTTTACATGAAAAATGGACACTAAACTGTGTCGACGGTTAGTACAGCAATTGCTGAGCCTTTTGTCCAGTGGCCTTTCACGAAAAAGTGATAAATATCGCTTTTTTTACGCATCAATTTTAATTTTAGCGTGCGCCTGTTGTTAAAACTGCCAGCGCAGCCAGGCAAAATAGACGTTGCCGTTGTTGTAAGTCCCCGGAATATAAGTCATCTGGAAGGTGGCATCACGAAAACCTATTGAAGCAAGCGGCAAAACCGCCGGAACCGGGATATATTTCCAGTTGTCTCTTGCCGTTACCCCAGCCGTATAGCCCAACCCCAGCCGAAAATCTTTATTGCGCAGCGGCTGCCAGATTTTTTCCCAGCCGTAGCCGCCGAAGGGTTCCCATTTGTTAAAGGAGTCCTTGAAGGCCATCACGTACAGGCCGTTCCAGTTGCCTTTTTCGTCATAGCGCGACATGCCGCCGCCTGCACCCCAGGGGCGCTCGTTGTATTTATCAATATGCGCCTGGTCGTAAGTCCAGCGGTTGTGCCAGGTGATAGCCGGCACGTAAAGGTCGTAATGCTGCGGCTCGTTCCAGGTCGTGCTGACGCCGTCGCTAAAATTTTGCCAGCCGCCGGAGATCGCGGCGCCCAGTGTTTGTGCCTGAGCTGTAGCGGACAGGCTTCCTGCGCCTGCCAGGCTCAGGAAAAGAAGAAAAAAGCGAAAAAATGTCATTTTAATCTACCGCTCACCCGTGGTGCTGTTAAAAAATCTCTGCCGTTGCTGATTAAAAACGGCAGGCCTGGTCATATTGTTAATCCGGCCCCTATTGTAATTACCGCCATTAAACGGTTCATGAATGCACAGCGAACAAATTTTCAACTGTGCAAATTTTTTTAAAGTTGAGCCGGTCGACATTGCGGTTATGCAAAGTTCTCTTTTTTTTCTGATTAAAAACGGGACGAAATAATGCGCTAATGGGGTCAGTTACAATCATGAATTGTTTTAATGGAGTTTGATCTGGATCATTTATTTAGCGCAATTAATGCTTATTTAACCAAAAAAAGAAATAAAAGCGCCCAAAGTAACAATATTCATCGTCTCCCTATTGTAAATAAAAGGAAAGAACTGGGTTATCTCTTTTGAATCATGTTGTTATGGGTTAATATCATTTCACGAAACTGATAAATATTATTTATCGATCTATACGCGTTTTTTGGTAAAATTAATCCTGGTTAACACAGAAATTTAAGGAGCCGACGTGAGAATACGATGCGGGAGATGTGGGCACGCAGAGCTCATTTTCACGACTCGCGGCGACCGCTTTGGCGATCATCACGGGGCGATATGTGCGTATTGTTGGAAACCCATCACCTTAAAAGATTGCCTGTTTCGTCAGGCTATCGCGGTAACAGAGCAGGATGAAGCCGACATATTCCATCAGTTACCGGATAAAAAGGAAAAAATGACCGCGGCGTCCGCTCTGGCGAAACCGGCGGGCAAAAGGTGACAATACGCGCGTATTGCCACCTGATGACTAATCAGAAAAGTACTTTAAAGACGCCGGTTAACGTCAGCAGGCCGACAATAAAAATAATCGCAATAATCCAGAGAATAATCTTCATTCCATTTTCCTCAGCCAGATAAAAAAATTACTACTGTGTAGCCACTTGATTATAGAAGAAGATTTCCGTCCTGCCGTTTTCGCCGTCCGTTTTTTCCGGCCGCCGCCCGTGGTAAAACAGCCTCCGTCGCTTTTCATGATGACCTTTTACCGCTTCGTTCGCAGACGTTCCTGACCTCTGCCAGCAATTTAGTACCATTTTTCGCCTTTTATCCTTAAATCATTGTGATTTCAGGCACCTTCACGGTGTTTAAATAAAAATAGTTAAAAATCAATGAATTAAATAAATATCCAGCCATGCATTTTTTAAGCGACAGCGATCGCACTTTGCGCTTTCTTTACAGAGGAATCTTAGGCGCGCAGGCAGGCGCTGGCTAGACTTAACAGGGCTTGCGATACCAATCCCTGACGGTAATAAGGAGATCTTATGAGCACTCTGGACAGCAGCCTGGGTCGATACAGCCTGAAGGCAAAAAACGAGGGCGATCATATCCACGGCTCAATTGCCATTAATGATGAAGGCGGCTCGCCGCTGACGCTGCAGGAGTTCGATGAGCATTATCTGGATGATGTGATCAATAACGTTATCTATCCTGTCACCGGCGGCAACCGTGCCATTACCAACGCCTTCAAAGAAGAGCTGGTGAAGGCCGGGTTTAAACAGCCGCACTGACAGCGTAAGGGCCAACTTTCGTGGCCCTTTTTTTATGACGAGCCTGTGGTCGGCAGGGTCAAAAAGCGCTGCATGCTTTCCGCCTGTGCGATAAAGCGTTCAAACAGCGCCAGCAGCTGGTGCGGCTCCAGTAAAATAAAAGGCTCGCGGGTCCACAGCAGCACGCTTTGCTGCTCCGGCAGCGTGGCGGTCAGCACCGGCGGATGCGCCAGCCCCAGCAGATTGCACTGCAACAGCATGTTCAACGTGGCGGGATCGGCAAAATCACTTTCGCGCATCGGCAGCTGACAGCTTAGCGTCAGGTAATCTCGCGGGCTCTCCTCCCACAGCAGCGCGATGCCCTGCGCTTCCATTACGTAGCTTCCGCTCTCTTCCAGCTGCGCCTCATCAATGCGCAACTGACGCAGCAGCGGAGCCAGTAGCGTTTTCAGTCGACTGATAGCCATAATTTTCCTGTTAAGCGTTTACACGCCGCGGTTAATGTTGCGCATCAGCTCCGCCACCTCTGTACGGGTCGCATCATCCTGACGACGGCGCCGGGATTCATACACGGATCGCTTCATCTCTGGTTTTAGCTCGGTGGCATCGCCGCCGCTTTCGGTTTGATAGTACACATTGATATTTTTCGAGGCCTGATATTGCTGATACAGCCCGCCACCGTGGCGCCGGGCAATCTGTTTCAACGAGCTGAGATCCTTACTGTCGATAGGCTGCCCCTCCCGCCGCATCTCGCGCTGGTAAAGCGCATTGACTTCCTCGCGGCTGGCCTTGTCGCCATGCACTAATCGCTCCCGCACCTCGGGATTAGCGGCCTGCGGCGCGTACTCTTTCACGATGCGATAGCGTTTGGACAGGTCGTAGTTCTGCTCTTTGTCGGCACGGCCATAGAGCGGCCAGGCATCGGAATAGATGCGCTCGCCGTTGATGCGCCTGTCGCCTACCATCACAAAGGCGTGATCGCCATCCAGCGCGCTGCAAACGGCTACCGGCTCGCTGATGCCGGAGGAGGCCAGCAGCAGGCCGTTTACCGCCGCCATTTCGCCGCAGTTTCCGGCCCGAAAGCGGGCGGCGCGCCATGGGCGGTTATCCTCAGAGCTGTTTTCGGCCCGGCAGGCGACCGTACGTTTTACCACGCCGCCGCGCGTGTGCAGGATGTCGTGGATCTGGTTAGCAGACCCCTTATCTAATGTTTTCCAGGTGTCTTCGATCGAGCGATTCGCTTTTTTCAGGATCTGCTGCTGGCTTTCCGTCACGGTGATGATGCGGCCATTGCGCGTCCCTTCCAGGCCCGGCTTGCCCGGCAGCATTACTTTCGCGTCATGACGGGTGCGGTGGCTGGCGCCAGAAGAGGTACCAAAAAGATTAAAGGGCATAAATTTTCCATCTGGTAAAAATCCGTAGCAGTAAGTGGCGTGACAAAACGGGAAGTTCCCCTCAGGCGGAACCCATACCGCCTCCGGGCCACTAATCATCACTCTTCCCTGGTCTACGCTTAAGGAAATTCATGATGACCCCAATTTCTTCCGCTAACGCTTTGCCGCCGACTATCCCCGGCCTGGATAGTTTGTTGTCGCCCGGCGAAGATTTACTTAGTCCGCTTAATGAAAAACACCAGGCCTCGATTAATTTCGCGCAGTCAGGCAGCCAGGGCACCTCGCTGGAAAGTCTGCTTGATAATAACGGCAACGACACGCAGCAAAACAGCGACCTGTCGCAGCAGGTATCGCAGCTGATATCGGAAATCATGAAGGCCGTGCTGCCGCTGATCCAGCAGCTGCTTCAGGGCCAGCAGGCCAGCAGTGGCGAAAACGGCGCTACCGGTTCAGGAAGCACCACCGCGCCAGTAACGTTCAAAAACAGCGGTAACCCAGCGGAAAACAGCGGAGCGCAAACCGCTGTCCCAGCGCTGTCCGCAGCCCAGACGAGCGCGACGTCAGGCAGCTCTCCGGCCCTCTCTCTCGGCAGCAGCGATCTTCATCTGCCCGACTCGCTCAAGCCTTTTGAGGCCGACATTCAGGATGCGGCGCAGGCTACCGGCGTGCCTGCTAACGTGCTTGCCGCGCAAATCTGGCAGGAGTCCCGCGGCAATCTGGGCGCGGCGACGGTCAACGGCGGCAACGGGCTACAGGATGCCGGTCTGATGCAGGTCAACAGCAATACCTTTGCCGATCTGCAAAGTAAAAATCCGGATTTGCTGGGCGCCAACGCCAGCCCTGATAACGCGCATGACAATATCATGGCGGGCGCGCTCTACATGAAAGAGCAGCTCGGCGCATTTGATGGCAGTATGGGCGCAGCTCTGCGCGCCTATAATTCCGGGCCAAACAACGTCAACACCGCTGATTTAAGTGATATTTCCAAAACGGGCACGGGCGACGCGACCTATGTCGATAAGGTGATGGATTTTGCCAATACCATTGCTACCGGTAAAGGCACGCTGCCAGCCTGATAAAAAAAGGGCGATCGACGATCGCCCTGAAAAGGTATGCCGGAAAACCTATTTGCTTTCGCCGCCGCCCTGCGCACCAGCGCCGCCGGAAAGGGCTGAAAGAATGGCGCCCAGGCCCAGCATCTGCAGGGCACCGCCCAGCTTAGCAGCCAGCCCGCTGCTGCCCTGCTCGTCTTCGGCTCCCTTACCACCCTGCGTTGCGCCGCCCGAGCCTCCTGAGCCACCCTGGCCGGATGCGTTGGCGCCTTCAGATGACTGCCCCAGCATCTTTTTAATCATCTCCATCAGCTGGGTCATGATATCGCCGCTGCCGGCGGCTTCCTGAGCGCCGGACGTTCCGTTGCCAGAGCCCGAAGAGCCAGAGCCGTTTTTATCGCTGTTCGCCTCGCTGCCTTTCAACAGCTCCAGAATGGCGTTCAGCAATTGCGTAATACTGCTTTCGTTGCCTGTCGACTGGCTGCTGCCGTTACTGCCGTTACTGCCATTCTGGGCAAGCGCCTCTTTGCTGCCAAACTGCACGCCCTGGCCGCCGCCGCTGTTTGACGCCGAAGTAGCAAAATTCAGGATATTACCCAGTCCCGGGCTGCCCTGACCGTTATTTTGCTTGTTGCTGAGTGGTAGCTCCAGACCCGCATCGCCACCCGTTTTGCCGCCGCCAATCGCGCCGTTTACACCGCCGCCTATTTTCATGCCGCTTCCTCTGTTCAGTGAAATGATCGTCACGAGTCCACCCGTCAAGGCTTCGTCTCCGTGTTGGGTGGCGATCGGGCCGGGCATGTTCCATTGGCGCTGGTAAAGTCTTAATTACGGTAAATTAAATTACACATTCTTAACGTTTTGTAATCTAAATAATGCGCTTGTTTACATCAGCTTACCGCTGCGCTGCGAAATTTGTGTAGGGATTTCCCTACCTTGCCCCACGGAGATCCCCACAACAACTTCAGAGGAAACTGATAGCCTCTCAAGGCCGCGCTAGTAAATAGTAAACGAATATTGAGTGTTACCCCGAGCAGCCCGCCGCTGATCCCGTGTTGTTTTCGCTTAAGTTGCAGCAGATTGCTAACTGCATAGTCCGAGGGTAGACAGGAGAAAATATGGTAACGGGTAGTGAGAAACAATCAGGCAGTATCCGTCACGATAAAGTCACGGCTTTCCTTACCGAGCCTGGCGCAGCCAGAACGGATATCCACGCCAGCCTGCATCCGCTGATCGACAACCTTGCGCCGCTGAAAGTCGATCTGCTGCTGGAAGGCGAAACCGGGACGGGCAAAGATACGCTGACCCGCCGCATCTACCAGCTTTCGGGCGCGAAAGGGCCGCTGATTTCCGTGAACTGCGCGGCTATCCCGGAAAACCTGGCGGAAAGCGAACTGTTCGGCGTGATCGCCGGCGCCTACACCGGCGCCACGCATTCCCGGCCGGGCTACATTGAAGCCTCTGACAAAGGCATTCTGTTTCTGGATGAAATAGACAGCATGCCGCTGATATTACAGGCGAAGCTGCTGCGCGTGCTGGAAACCCGCGCCATTCACCGGCTGGGTTCCACGCAGCCCGTGCCGCTGGATCTACGCGTGATCGCCGCTTCCCAGACGCCGCTGATTGAGCTGGTGGACGCAGGACGTTTTCGCCGCGACCTCTATTTTCGGCTTTCCACCATCAAGCTGGAGACGCCGACGGTGCGTTCCCATGCCGAACTGATTATCCCGCTGTTTCGCCGCTTTACCCAGGAAGCGGCCATGCGGCTACAGCAGCCTATTCCGCCGCGTTCGCTGGCGCTGGACGAAGCCCTGCTGCTGCACAGCTGGCCCGGCAATATTCGCGAGCTGAAAGCCGCGGCGGAACGCCACGTGCTGCATCTGCCGCCGCTGTGTAATATCACGCCGGGCGAAGGCGAAGCGACATTATTAAAAGATCGCCTGCGTCGCATTGAGCGCAGCCTGATTAAAGAGTGTCTGCATCGCCACGGCCATAAGATTGATGACGTGGTGCATGAATTAGGTATTCCGCGCCGTACCCTTTATCACCGTATCAAATTGTTGAATATTGTTGCCTGATGCGTTTATAAAAATAATTTATTTTCTTTGGAACCCTTTTTGCGCCACACCCACTTAATTAACGAATATGCTAACAACCACCCCTTAATATAATCAGGAGCCACACTATGTCTTCAGTATCCTCAGGTATCTCTACTGCAGCTACAGCGGCAACAAGAGTTGAAAGCGCAACTGATGGCGCAAGCTTTATGTCACAGATGCAGGATGTTCAGGGCCAGATGCAGCAGGATATGGTCGATAAAGCCAAGCTTGATGCACAGAACAACAAAATGAACGGCGTTGCAGACAGTGCCAGTAAGGCGGGTTCTGCTGCCGCTCAGGTAAAAATCCAGTACTAGTTTCGCCTGCTGGTGCGGGTCTGCGCCCCTGACCCGCACCGCTTTTCGTTCTGTTATCCAGCGCGAGATCGTTATGAAAATAAATTCCTCCCCGGCAGATTTAACCGAGCTTCCGCAAATAAAAACCACGGCGGAGCCGCAGCAAAGCGACGTCGATTTTTTTTCGGCCCAGCTTAAAGAACCGCAGGTTGAAAAAGTTTCCGCCCCTGCCGAAGTCACGAATTTTCTTTCCGGCATTGCCAGTTCATTAAGTAATAATGAACACCAGAGAAAAGAAGCCTATCAGGATTTACAAAAAGCTTCCCGCTCGTCCAATTTATTAGAATTTAGTCAGGCTAATGCCGCCTTATCTAATTACTATATTGAAAATTTAATGAATGCAAAAATCGTCGCCAAAGGCGTTCAGAGCATTGATAAACTGACCAACCTACAGTAAGCCCCTATGAAACTTTTGCTGAAATGGCTAATGATTAGCTCGCTGGCGCTTTTTCTGGTCGGCTGCGGCGATAAAACCGTGCTGTACAGCGGGCTGGCGGAAAGCGACGCCAACGATATCATCGCCGAACTGAATCAGCATCAAATTGCCGCGCAAAAGCTGATTGAAAAAGCGGGCATTTCCGTGTCGGTCGATGCGGAAAATATCGAGCGCAGCGTAAAAATCCTCGACTCCGCCGGGCTGCCGCACAAGGCGCGCACCAATCTTGGCGAGGTGTTCCAGAAAAGCGGCGTGATTTCCAGCCCGATGGAGGAGCGCGCCCGCTATATCTATGCGCTTTCGCAGGAGGTGGAATCGACGCTGGCGCAGATCGACGGTGTGGTGGTGGCGCGCGTGCACGTAGTGCTGCCGGAAAGGCTGGCGCCCGGCGAGCCGGTACAGCCCGCTTCCGCCTCGGTGTTTATCAAATACCATAACACCCTGGATCCGGACAGCATTGAGCCGCGCATCCGCCAGATGGTTTCCACCAGCATTCCGGGCCTGGCGGGCAAAAGCGATAAGGATTTAGCGATCGTTTTTGTGCCGGCGCAGACCTATGAAGACAAGATTGAAGTGGTACAGATGGGGCCGTTTCAGCTTTCGCCGGATGAGTACGGCACGGTGAAATGGGTATTCGCGCTGTTCGCCATCGTGCTGCTGATCGCCTTCGCTTTGCTGCTGTTCAAACCCGGCCGGAAAAAAGAAAAACCGGCCAGCGCCGCTGCGGCGACAGGAAAATAAGCCGTGGAGCAGGCTTCCATCGCGGACTGGCTGCACTGGTGGCAGCAGGGCTGGTGGCAACAGGCGGAGGCGGGCTGGACATCCGACTTTTTCGCTCTGCCGCCGGCGGCGCAGCAGGCATTGAGCTGGCAGCAGCCGCAGGCCGTCGCGGCCAGCTTCGGCATCTCCCCCGCCCTGCCGCCGGAACCGTCAGCGCGGATGCTGGCGCTGATCGCGTTCGACGACGAGCGCTGGCAGCGTCTACTGGCGCTGCTGGCCGCCACCTGCGCCCCGCAGGCCGCGCCGTCCGGGATGGCGGGCAGCGATTTGATCTGGTGTCGGCGCTTAAGCAAAGGCCTGCGCTGCGACAGCTGGCTGGATGCCGCCTGCTTTCATCCCTGGCCCATCGGCGGCCTGCTACTGCTGCGCGCGCTACATCCGGAAAGCTGGCCTCGTTTACGGCTGCGTTTTCCCCCTGAATGGGCCGCACAGCTGGAAGAATACCCCACGTTAACGCTGCCGCACGCCAGGCTGGCGGCGCTTTACGACGCGGCCATCTGGCAGTGTCAGCAATCAGGAACCGAGCCGCATGTGGATCACTAAAAAACTTGCCGTGCTGGCGATGCCTGCCGGGCCGCTGCTGAGCCGCGAAGCGCTGGTTGACCATCAGCAGGCGCTGAGCCTGCTGCAAACGGCGGAACAACAGGCGCAGCAGCGGCTGGCCCGTGCCGAAGAAGAAGCCGATCGGCTGCTGGAAGAAGCCAGAACGCGCGCGGACGCGGCCGTTGCCGATCGACAGCAGGCTTTTGTCGCGCAGGCGGAGCAGTTTTTCGCCGACTGGCAGCAGCAGCAGCAGCAGTGGCAGGAGGCGCTGATCCCCCAGGCCGAGGCGCTGCTGAAACAGGCAATGAATCAGCTGCTGGCGGCGCTGCCCGCCGATGACCGCCTGACCGCCATGCTGCGGCAGCTGCAACAGGCGCAGGGCCGTCAGGCTGCCGCTACGCTAAGCTGCGCGCCCGTCCGACAGGATGAAGCTGCCGCCTGGCTGAAGCAGCATCCGCTCGACTGGCAGCTGGTCAGCGACAGTTCGCTGGATGCCGACACGCTGCGGCTGACCACCGACAACGGCGAGCTGAGCCTGAGCTGGACTCAGGTTTGCGCGGCGCTGATCCCCGACTAGCGCCCTTCTTTTCTGTCACAACAATTTTTTCGCCTCGTCGGAACCCGCTCGCGTTCTCCGCCACTTAATGGCACCCCCCAACCGGAGACTGAAACGATGAGCTATGAAGATTCGATCCAGCGTCGCCTGACCAGTCAGGTCGCGCACGCGCAAAAAGATATGTATCAGTTCGCGCAAGAGAGTCAGGACCAGCCGTTTAACGTCAGTGATATGTACGCCTTCCAGAACGAGATGCTCGACGTCTCCAACGCCAACTGGGCCAGCTCGCAGTACACCCAGTACAAGCATGGTATCCGCAAGGCCATCATTGATGCCATCAACTGATGTCGCCGATCTGATTGAAGCCTGTCTGGATAAAACCAACGGCGAGCTGGCGCTGTGGATTGACGAGATGCCGATCACGCTACAGCGCCTGCCCGGCGGCTGGTTTTTTTTTGCCGAGCTACAGCTGCCTGTGCCTGTTAATGATGCGCTGATGCAGCGGGCGCTGCGGCTGACCGACCCGGCGCTGCATCACTTCGGCGACCTTACCGCCGCGCTTTGCCTGCATCCGCAGCGCGAAACGCTTTGTCTGCTGGCGCGGTTAAAAAGCGACGCAAAAGAGGCCGCCGTCGCGCTGTTAGAAAGTCTTTGTAATCAATGTGAAATCTGGCAGGACACCCTGCTGATGCTAATGCGGCCAACGAGCCTGTAACAAGGAGAGAAGCGTGCCTACGCCGTCTGCTTTTTTACCCTTTCGCCCTTTGCTGCTGGCTTTGGCGATCGGGCTTTCTGTCTCACACAGCTACGCCACTACACCGGAAGAATGGCGCGAAGGCGCCTACGCCTATTCCGCTGACAATACGCCGCTCAGCGTGATCCTGCAGGATTTCGCCGGCAGCCACGGCGTGGATGCCAACGTCACCGGCCTGCCCGATACCTTTGTCACCGCGCGCCTGCGCTCCGACAATGCCGAGGCCTTTCTGAACAGGCTGGCGCTGGAGTATCGCTTTCAGTGGTTCGTCTATAACAACACGCTTTATGTCAGCCCGCAGTCGCAGCAGACCTCGCGTCGTCTGAAGATCAGCCCGGATGCCGCGCCCGATATCAAACAGGCGCTACAGGGCGTCGGCCTGCTGGAGCCGCGATTCGGCTGGGGCGAGCTGCCCGACGACGGCGTGGTGCTGGTCACCGGGCCGCCGAAATATGTCGATCTGATTGCGGATTTCAGCAAAAAATCCGAGCCGGAAACCAGCGAAGACAAGCAAATGATGGCGTTTCCGCTGAAATATGCTGACGTGGCGGATCGCACTATCAAATATCGCAACCAGACGCTGGTGGTGCCCGGCGTGGCCACCATGCTTAACGAACTGCTGGGGCAAAACAGCAACGGTTCGGCCAACGGCGCCACCACCACGCAGAACGGTCGCGGCGGCAGCGACAGCCCCTACCAGGCGATGCAGAACGAAAGCCGCAGCATCATGGAACAGATGATTGGCCGCAATACCCGGCTTGGCCGCAGCAACGAGCAGCAGCCGGGCAAAACGCTGCAGGGGAAAGTCTCCGCCGACGTACGCAACAACACGCTGCTGGTGCGCGACAACAAAAAGCTGCGCTCGGAGTATCAGGAGCTGGTCAGAATGATCGACGTGCCGCAGAAGCTGATTGAAATCGATGCGGTCATCGTGGATATCGACCGCAACGAGCTGGCCCGTCTTTCCACCAACTGGTCCGGGCAGTTCGGCAACGTAACCGCCGGCGCGTCGATGCTGAACGGCGCCAGTACCCTGTTCGTTACCGATTTTAACCGCTTCTTCGCCGATATTCAGGCGCTGGAAGGCGAAGGCACCGCGTCGATTATCGCCAATCCGTCGGTGTTGACGCTGGAAAACCAGCCTGCGGTGATCGACTTCAGCAATACCGCCTTTATCACCGCCATCGGCGAGCGGGTTGCGGACATTCGGGAAGTAACGGCGGGCACCAGCCTGCGCGTCACGCCGCGTTCAATCGGTGATAACCCGGAAAAAGCCGCCGTGCAGCTGGTGGTGGATGTGGAAGACGGCAAGCTGGACAAAAACGAGGACGGCAGCGCGCAGGGTACGGAAAACGGCGTGATCAGCACTCAGGCACTGGTGCAGGAAAAACGGTCGCTGGTGATGGGCGGTTTCCACACCAAGCAGAGCGGCGATGACGAAGAGCGCGTGCCGATCCTCGGCAAAATTCCACTGCTGGGCAAGCTGTTTACCTCCAACAACCGCACCACTTCTCAGCGCGAGCGGCTGTTTATTATTACGCCGCACCTGATTGGCGACCAGGTCGATCCTTCCCGCTACGTTGATGCGCAAAACAGCGCGCAGATTAACGATGCGCTGCGGGATATCAACCGACGCCATCAGTTCGGCGACATGAAGCGCACCATCGAAAATGCGATGCAGGATCTGGCCGAAAGCCGTCAGCCGGGCGGTTTACAGCCCAGCCAGACGGGGCTGCCGCTCGGCTCGCTCTGTTCGGTACCGCTGACCTTCCGCGCCAGCGCTCGCCAGCAGTGGTACGGCAACGACGCGATGCAGATTTCGGTAGGCGTGATCACCAACACCAGCGGAAAAGAGGCGCGCTTTGACGAGGCATCCTGCCGGGGCGATCGCACGCTGGCCGTGGCCGCCTGGCCGCATACCCGCCTGCAACCGGGCGAATCTACCGAGGTGTACGTGGCTTACGATACGCAGGCGCCGGCCAGACCTGGCCGCGTGTCGCTGCTGCAATCGGCGCCGGTGTCGCTGTCCACCAGCGGCGTAAAAACGACGCGCCTGCTGTCGCGCTAATGAGGCTGATAATGAAAAAACCTGTTCTGATCCTGCTGATGGCGATGCTGCTTACCGCCTGTGCAAAGCCTAAGTTCGCGGGCTGTAGCGAGATGTCTTGCCGCCCGGTGTCGGACGATCGGGCGGTCACCATCTGGTGGCAGCCGGATATGCGCAACGGGCCTTTTGACTATTCACAGGCTTCGGTTAATCAGTGATCCGCGTCGATTCCCATCGCGCCTTTCTGGCTGCATGGCAGCGTGGTGAGGCGTGCTGCTGGTGCGATCCCGTCGGACACGAGCTGCGTTTTTATGCGCAACCCGTGCCGACGCTCCAGCTGCTGCCCGCTCCTTTTTCCCCTTTCCGGCTGCGTGAGGCGCTGATGCGCCGCTTTCTCGCGCCCGGCCGTTACGAAGGCTGTTATCTTTCCGCTACGCCCGAAGGCGCGCCGCTGCTGATGCTCCAACTCACCGGCAGCGAAGTGCCGCAGGATGCGATCGGCACGCTGTATTCGCTGGCGGATATGACGTAGCCAGCAGGCCCCGACATAAAACGGGGAAACGTATAATATAAAAAAGCGTATTCCCGTTTAGGCTACGGATTATCTGGCACTAAATTTCCTTAAGCAGTTTCCGTAGCGGAAAGGTTTCCGTATTCCGGGAAATAAGCCGTAAACGGCCATCTTCAAATGGAAGCTTTACCATTAATATATTGATTTTAATGATATAAATCCAATCAGCCAACTTTGAACTTACTAAAAATGACATCACACCCGAGCTCAGTAAAGCGGCCCTGGCATTGCACGCTCTGTTACTCTTCGATTTCCAGCACTTCATCCAGCTGCTGATCCTCCAGCTCTTTCAGCAGGCGATAGACCTGGGCGACGGCCTTCAGCGTTTCTCGCGGGATATAGTCGCCTTCATTCACCGTTCTGAACAGCGTGCGGGTCAGCCAGACGAAACGGATCACCGGCATCTGCCGTTTTTTGGCTTCCTCAATAATATCCTGCGCATCTAAGCCTTCCGCCTTAAACAGCAGGCGCGGCAGCGGCGTTTCACCGGCGCGGTAATAAAGCCCGACGGCAAAGTGCGTAGGGTTGACCAGCACCATATCCGCCTCTTCCACCGCCACTTCTCTTCTGGGCCTGGGCTCTTCGTTAAGGATCTGATGCGACAGCGATTTGCGATGCCCTTTCATGTGTGGATCGCCTTCGCTCTGCTTGAACTCGTTGCGGATATCGTCATGGCTCATACGCTGCTGTTTGAGGAAGAAATATTTTTGCAGGCCGAAATCGAACGCGCTCAGCACCAGCAGCAGCGCCAGCGTTTCCCGCACGATTTTTATAAACAGCGCCAGCACCGCCTGCCAGAAGCCGTTGAGATCCTCGCCGTAGGCCAGCTGCGCCAGCGGCCCCAGGTCGGGTTCGATCGCCAGGTAAAAAATAACGCCGATGGCGACCGCCTTCAGCACGCTGGTCAGCAGCGTGCTCAGCTGTTTGCCGGAAAACATATTCTTCAGGTGGCCGACCGGATTGATGGCGTCGAACTTTGGCGCCAGCGCCTCGGTAGAAAACAGCGGGCCGAACTGTAGCCAGCCGCCGATAATGCGCAGCAGAAAAATCAGCGCGCAGACGATGCCGCAGAAATAGCAAAGTACCATCACCCCGTCCAGCATCACTTCCTGCATGGCATGGCCGAAAGGATCGTTCAGGCGGGCAAGCGGCAGCATAATCATCGCCTCCAGCCGCTGCATGCCGCCGCCGACCAGCGCGAAAATCGTCTCCATCACGCCCACGCAAATCAGCAGTTTGGGAATATCCGGCGTCTGGGCGACCTGGCCCTTTTTGCGCGACTCCTTGAGCTTTTGGGGCGTGGCGTCTTCGGTTTTTTCCGCCATCAGCGCGCCCCTTTAAACATGTCCGCCAACTGCGGCACCAGATCTTTTAAATCGAACAGCCGCTCGCCCGCAACGTAATTCAGGATCGGCAAATAGAGCACAAAGAACAGCATGCCCAACAGGCATTTGGCGGGCATCGCCAGCACGGTAGCCTGAAGCTGCGGGCTGTAGATGCTGAGGATGCCGACGCTAAAATCCACCAGCAGCAGCAGCGCCACCAGCGGCCCGGCGTAAAGCACCATATGCGTGAAGATACCGCCCAACAGCTCCAGATAGACCTTCAGCCCGGCTTCGCCCGGCAGCGGCAGCCACTGCATCGGCGGCCAGAGGCTATAGCTGTCCCAGATAATCTGCGTAATGGTCGACAGGCCCAGCCCGACTACCAGCAGCAGGATAATCGACTGCTGCATCAAAAAGCCGAGCGGCGTGGCGTCCGGCCCGAGCTGCGGGTTGAGCTGGCCGCCCGTCAGCGCGCCACGCTGGTTATCAAACAACGCGCCCACCGACTCGAACAGCCAGAACGGCATCGCCATCAGCAGGCCGATCGCCACGCCGATAATCACCTCTTTCAGCGCCAGCGCCGCCAGCAGAAACAGCGAGGGATCGTCCGCCGCCAGCTGCTGCTGGATCATCGGCGCGGGAAACAGCGCCAGCGCCAGCACGATGCCGGAGCGCAGGCCGCCTTTAATGGCGTTGAACGAGAACACCGGCGACAGCAGCAGGCAGGGGAAAATGCGCGCCATCGCCAGCGTCAGCGCAAGGATAAAGTGGTAGCCATCAAAAAGGACGTTGTTCCACATATTGCTAAATCTTTCGGGTTGCCGTTTATAGCTGAGTGGCAGAAAACCACAGAAAGTTCACTAAAAAAGCTATACGGATGTACGGATTACTTAAAGATGGTAAGCGCCTGCTTACGTTCATTGCGGGCAAGATTATTCTTACAAGATATTTTAAGAAAAACCCCCATCACAAGCCCCTTGCAAAAAAAATAAAAAAAGGTAAATCGCGCCCTGAAAAATAATATTAACGATCATCGTAAAAAAATCATATTCGTAACGAATTTCCCATGTTAAAAAAGAAAACAGACGCAGTTAAGACCCTTACAAGGTTACATAATATTAAATGAAACCGGATATTTAAGATTAAATATCCAATGGGTTAACTCGCCTGGTTAATTAAAAATTATTTTTTCATTGGAGAAAAAAATGCCCACTACTACTGTTAATGACGTACATACGAAAAGCGTTGCCACTTTTAACGATCTGCGCAAGCTTGCCCCTGCCTATGAAGGCGAAAGCGTGCTGCTTCGCTGTCACACCGCCCCTGGTGAGGCCATTTATAAAGGCACCGGCGGCGGCTGGTTTGTCGGCTCGCTGACGGCAGCAACGGACGATGGCGGCACCATTGCCAATACCGCCGGCAACGCCTACCACTGGCGTCGACAAATCAATAACCTGGCAGATTTAAACATTGGCGACTTTGGCGCCGTACCGGATGGTAAAACGGACGCTATCGCCGCGATCAAAGCCATGTATAACTTCACGTTTAAGCATTCAGGCGAGGCATATAAAGCCTGGATTACTTTTCCTGAAGGTAATTATGCCGTATCCAGCCTGAATATTTCTTCTGTTTACCTGCGTATGCTGAGAATTAATGGGCCTACCGTTGCTTACGGCTACTCGCCTGTGGCAAAGCTCACGCTTATAGGCGATGAAGGCAGTTTTGTTTTTAATACCAATGCTCGCCGCACGGAAGTTTCCTGCCTCGAAATTTATGGTCAGTACGATTTAGCAAAAAATACGCGCGGCTTTATGACGAATAAATGCGCCGAAGGACAGTACTATCAGTGCGACAGGCTTAATATTAGCCAAACGGGCGGCATCGTATTTAATATGATCGATACGCTGGATACGAAGTTCAACAGCTTTTACACCAGCAATACTTACGACTCTATTTTGAAAGGCCGTCCGTCTTATCAAAATTCATGGAATCATCTTACCGCTATCGAACTCAGCAACTTTAACGTGCAGGAAAGCCACTCTACTACGCCGGCCTTTGATTTACCGCGCGCCACCCAGTGCTGTATCTACAACGGCTGGATGGAGAAATGTAACTACCCGATGGATATCAGTAACGGCGAGTGGACCATTGACGTGTTCAGTATGGAAGGCGCAACGGTGCCTGCCGATATCACCTTTACAAAAGCTATTTTGCGCCATATCAATTTGCAAAACGCCGCGTTTAACCGTAATAACGCCACGGTAGTGCGCTATCTCGGCGGTTACGATATGGGCTACCGTCGTGAAGAATCTTTTGGCACCACGCTGGCCGGATCCATGGCGGCTAACTGGTACAGCTCCAATCTGCGCTTTAACAACACCACCGAAGCGCCGGTATGGGTTTACGTTGGCGACTATGTCACCACGGCCGAAAGCGATCAGGTTACCGTGCGCTTTTTAGGCGCCCGTTCTGAGAGCCCGGCAGCAAGCGGCGCCATTAATAATCTGACCAATAACTTTGGCGGCGGGGAAGCTATCCTGCGTATGCGCCGGGCGAAAGGCGACGATACGGTTAAAGCAGTGGGCGCGGTGGAAGTCAGGGGATCGAGCCCGGTAACCGATATCCGGCTAAACCGGCCCTATGCGAATAATGTGAGCATCTATGTGAAGCTGCCCGCCAACAGCGGCTACGTTCACGTACAGGTTGAAAGCACTACCGACAGCCGTTTTCATGGCGGCAAGTGCTTCCTGTGGACACCGCGTGGCGAGGTCGTGGCAGATACGGTAGTCAGCAAGCTGAGCTCTCCGTGGACACCGGTTGATGCCGCTGCTTTTGGTACGCTTAGCGGGCACGGCATCGCTTTTGATACCGACGGCACGCTGGTGCTGACCACGAAAGCACTGCCGAAAGACAACAAGCTGCGCGTGCGCATCAACGGTATTAACTATCGTATTCCGTTGGAAATCGATTCCTGACTATCAGCCGGTTTTTATGACCGGCCAACATTAATGGCACGACGGTAAAAGGCAGCGGCAGTAAAATTTATGTTGATGGCGAGCTGCAACAGGCACTTACGAACACCTCGTTTCCTGGCGGCGAAGCTGTCGCGGCACGCAAAATAACGGCTATGAAGTCGCTGACAGAGAAATTTACAGCGCCTGATTGCCAGAGCAGTCGCGTGAATAAACCTGTCCTTTACCCTGTAATAACAACCCGCCGATCCGGCGGGTTTATTTTTTTATAAAGCTAACTTCTGGTTAGTACTTCACGTTAGGCATCATGGCAAAGGCGCTTTGCGTGAGTTCGGTCAGCTCCACGCCAATCCAGCGGCCGGTCAGCGCCAGCGCGACGCCCACCGCCACCAGCTTAATGGCGAAAGGCAGCGTCTGATCCTGAAGCTGCATCACCGCCTGCAGCAGCGAGACGATGACGCCGACGATCACCGCCACGATCAGCGGCGGCGCGGAAAGGATCACCACCAGCAGCATCGCCTGGCGGAAAAGGGTCAGGATATCCATTTTTCCCTCACAGATAGCTGTAAAACAGGCCGTCGAGCAGCCGCGTCCAGCCGCTGACCAGCACGAACAGCAGAATTTTCAGCGGCAGCGAAATGGTCATGGGCGACACCATCTGCATCCCTAGCGCCAGCAGCACGTTGGAGACGATCAGATCCACCACGATAAAGGGAATAAAAATCAGAAAGCCGATCTTGAAGCCGTTTTGCAGCTCCGACAAAACAAACGAGGGGATCAGCAGCAGCGGGCTGTCGTGAGATACCGTGGCCGACATCTCTTTTGGCCACATGCGCTGCGCGTTTTCCTGTAGGTGGATCAAGATATCCGGGTCGGTATTCTTCACCATAAAACGCTTCAGCGGCTCCGCGCCGTTGCTGACCGTATAGTCGAGCCGCTCCGCGGACTGGGTGTCAATCGGCACCGTTTTTACCCGCTGGCTGATTTCGTTGAAAACCGGCGCCATCACAAACAGCGAGGCGGCCAGCGCAATGCCGTAAATCGCCATGTTGGGCGGCACCTGCTGCACGCCCATCGCGTTGCGGGTCAGCATCAGCACCATAGAGATTTTTAAAAAGCAGGTGCAGACAATCATTAAAATCGGCACCAGCGACAGCGCGCCAAGAAACAGCGCCAGCGTCATCGGGTTCAGCGATAAAGCATCCATGCGTCTACCGCGCCAGCGGGTTGTGGCCCGGCAGCATCTGGGTGATTTGCAGGCCAAGGCGGCCCTCCACGTCGACCAGCTCGCCTTTCGCTACCGCATAGTCGCCGTGGCAGAGCAGCGCTTCGCCGGGCGTCACGTTATCGATCATCACCGTCGCGCCCGGAGCGAGGGCAGAGAGTTCTCCCAGCGTCAGCTGCAGCTGGCCGCAGCGTACCGACAGCGCCAGCGGCAGTACGGAGAAATCCGTGGCTTCCGTCGTCGATCCCTCGTCCCACTGGGGATCGGGAGTGATCGGCTGCTCAAACTCGTCAGGGGGCAAAGTCACGTCATCGTTCTCCATCTCGCTAAGATAAAAATGAGCCGTCGTACCGGGCGTTATCCGCAACTCTCCGTGCAGCAAACGCCCGGCGCAACGGATCGTTCCACGCCCGTCCGGGGCAAAAAAAGGCTGCGGCGGCAGCACCACATCACCGCGCTTCAGCGCGCCTGGCGACAGCTCGACTTCGCCGATAATCAGCGGCAAAGCCAGTGGTAAATCGGGCGGTAGCGGCATGGCTTCTCGCTGCCAGCCGGGTTTGCTCAGAAGACGCGACAGGGTGTCGGCTGAAAGCGCCAGCAGACTGCGCGCCTCTCTGTCTCCCCATGCCAGCGTCATCACCAGCAGAAATTCGCCCGCTGCTTTTTCTTCCGTTACAGCTATGTGGCCGAACAACGCCAGAAGTTCGCCAGAAAGTTGACTTTGCCACCACGGCCAGTACCAGCTTTGTTCCGGCGCGGTCGCAGGCAGGGCAAAAGTAGGCGTGGCGGCCATCAGCGACAGCACCGCCTGCGCGTCGGTAAATGCCAGCGTGCCCGCTTCGCACTGCCAGACGCTCATTTCGCCGGGCTGATAGCCGTCAGCCAGCGCCAGACGCAGCACGCCCGGTTCACCGGCCAGCTGCCAGGGATAAAAACAGCCCGCGCCGATTTGCCCGCGCAGCCGCGCGGCCTGTTTACTGAGTTTTTTTAGCGACAGCCTGTTCATGCTTCCTGCTCCGACGAGCGTCGTTCGAAACGCAGCCGTACCTGGCAGGCCATGCGCTGACGCAGCGACAGACGACAGCGCTCCTGATGCGGCAGCAGGACGCGCCAGGCGGCGGGCTGCAGCTGCAGGGCGATATCCCAACCGCCTGCGGCCAGCGCGGAAAAGCGGGCGTCGACGTGGCCCAGCTTCGGCAAGAGCAGCGTCAGCGTCATCTCAGCGGGCGGGCGCTGCTCCGTGGCAGCGAGCAGATCCGTTTCGATTTCCTGCCACATCGCCATCGCGGGCGGCGCGCCGTAAGCGCTGCTTTCATCCAGCTGCGCAAAGCCCTGCTGCTGAGAATCGGACTGGCTGAAAGGCGGCGGCGTAAACGGCCTCTCGCCCTCTTCCAGCAGTTCGCTGAACAATGCATCTTCTTCACGCGCGGGCTTGCGCGGCTCGCGGCGTAGCGCAACCTTTTCACCGTCGTCGGCAGGCTTCTCTTTACGCTGCGCGATGCGCGCTTCGCCGCGCTGCTCCCTGTGGCGTTCCGTTGTCTGGCGCTGGAGATCGTGCTGCTGTTGCAGCCGCGCCGCCTGTCTCTGTGCGGAAAGGGTAATCATTCGCTTACCTCCTGCTGTAGTAAAAATTCCAGTTTCTCCACATCGCGCTGTCGCTGCCGCGTCTCCTGACGCGCCGCCTCGACGCGCTGCTGCTGATCATGCTGAGCCTGGGTCAGTTCGTGCAGCTTCAGCTGTCCGCTGTGCACCTTTTTCAGCGCCTGCTGCTCCTGTTCGAGGGCGCGTTCCAGCAGATAGCTGGCCTGACGCACGCCGCAGTTTTGCGCCGCGAAACCCGCTCTCAGCTGCTGATAGCCCTGCCGCCGCTCGTTCAGCTGTTCGCCAGCCCGATCTGTTTGCGTCTCCAGCTGGCGCAGCGTCTGCTCCTGCTCGCGCTGCTGTCTTTCGCTGCGGTTCAGCCGCTGACGACGGATCGGCAGCAGCAGATCCAGCGTGCGCCGCAGCTCAACGGCGGCGACGTCGGCAACCGGCTCCGGTTCCGGATTAACGTGACGGCGCATAGCGGCTCACCTCTGACAGCTGAAAACAGGTCTGCTCGAAGCCGGACGGCGCGCGCATCGCCTGTTGCAGATAGCCGTTGATGGCGTCCTGCGCCTCTACCGCCGCATCCGTCAGGCTGTCGTTGCCCGGCTGGTATTCGCCCAGCCGGATCAGCATTTCCACCTGCTGCCAGGCCGCCATCAGCTGGCGCACGGCGGTCGCCTCTTTAATCTGCTGGCGCGCCACCACGTTGCTCATGGTGCGGCTGAGGCTGGCAAGAATGTCGATAGCCGGATAATGACCGCGCTCCGCCAGCTTGCGCGTCAGCACGATATGGCCGTCAATCAGCGAGCGCACCTCGTCCGCGACCGGATCGTTCATCGAATCCTGTTCAATCAGCACCGAATAGAGCGCGGTGATCGCGCCGGTAGTGGTTTGTCCGGCGCGTTCAAGCAGGGTTGGCAGCAGCGTATAGACCGAGGGCGGCAGGCCGCCACGTCCCGGCGGTTCGCCGAGCGCCAGGCCGATTTCACGCTGCGCGCGGGCGAAACGGGTCAGGGAGTCCAGGATCAGCAGCACGCTTTTGCCCTGGTCGCGAAAGGCTTCGGCGATGGCGGTGGCGGTAAAAGCCGCGCGGGCGCGCTCCATGCTGCTGCGATCGGACGTGGCGCACAGCAGCACCGTACGGCTGCGCAGCTCGCTATCCAGCTCATGGTCAAGAAACTCACGCAGTTCGCGGCCGCGCTCGCCTATCAGACCAAACACAATTACGTCGCACGGCGTATTGCGCGCCAGTTCGGCCAGCAGCGTGGTTTTGCCGCAGCCTGCACCCGCAAAAATACCCACGCGCTGGCCGACGCCCAGCGTCAGCAGCCCGTCGATGGCGCGCATCCCGGTCGGCAACGGCGTGTCGATCCTGGGTCGGGCCGTCGGCGGCGGCGCATCGCCCAGCACCGGTTTGACATTGTCCGCTTCGCCCGGCAACGCAAACGCGCTGACGCTGCCCGCTTCAATCGGGCGACCAAAGCCGTCCAGCACGCTGCCCAGCAATTGCTCAGACACGCGGATGCTGTGCGGCAGAAACAGTGGCGTCACGCGGGCGCCCTGGGCGATGCCGTCCAGCTGGCCTAAGGCGGAAAGCAGCGTGTGCTGAGGGTTGAATCCCACCACTTCCGCCAGCACCCGCGTGTTGTTTTTGCCCTCAATCTGGCAGAGATCGCCAATGCGGGCGCCCGGCAGGCTGCTTTCCAGCAGAATGCCGCTGATGCCGGTGATGCGCCCGTAAATAGCCACCGGCGAGAAGCGCGCCAGCCGCTGCTGATGGGCGGCAAACCAGTCGTCAAGCAGAGGAAAATCAGACTTCACCAGTTCACCTTTATCTGTTCCCGACCGGCGAATTCAACTTCGCTGGAGGTGATCGCCACCAGCCGCAAATCGCCAACCTGATCGCCGACAAACAGCCGTTCGCCGGCGTCCGTCACCACGTTAGCCCGCTTGCCGGTGGTGATCTGCACGATGCGGAAAGGCAGCTTCGCGCTGCGCAGTCGCGTATGGTTAACCAGCTGCGGCAGCACGTTATACTGCGCCTGAAAGCGCGTCAGCATCCTGTCGAGGATCTGTAACCGCTCTTTGCTCAGCTCGCCGTTCAGGATCAGTCGCCCTTTATCCATATCGATTTTCACCCCCGGCGTCAGGCCTCGCTCCCGCAGCATCGCCAGCAGCGGCGGCCGCACCTCCTGTAAGGTTTCCAGCATTTTGCGGCTGGAAGGCGTGGTGGCGGTCTGCGCCACGGTGGGCTGAAGGATCCAGCTGATAATCGTGAAGCTCAGCAGCAGGATCAGACTGACCGACAGCACCTGAATACCGCGAGAAAAAAGGCGCGAAGGCGCGGGCGCGGGCGCGGAGGCAGCAACCGGTGCGGCGACGGCCGCAGGTGCAACGGGCAGCGGCGCCGCGCGCATCGCTTCCCAGGGCTGCTCCGCCGGCGCCAGACAGAGCCAGACCTCGCCCAGCGCAAAAGGCGTATCGGGCGACAGCGGATCCAGCAGCGTCAGCGGCTCGCCCTCCGCCTGACGCACCTGGCCTTCAATGCCGTGCAGCTGCCAGCGCTCGTCTTCAAAACACAGCGCGGCGTGCTGAGAAGCCACGCCGTCGTCAGTTAATTGCAGATCGGCCTCTTCGCTGTGGCCCAGCGTCCAGCGCCCGCCGCTGACCGGCAATGCCGCTCCCTGATGGCGGCCCGTGAGTACGCGTAGCTCAAACATAATCCGCTCCTCAGGCATCGAAAGCGTCGATGCCCTCCTCCAGTTCAAGACGACCGACAACGTTAATCGCCAGGTTGGTTTGCAGCTCGGCAAACGACAGCACCGGCACCTGATGGAACTCATCCTGAATCAAACCGCGCAGCGGACTGCGCAGATCCTGTGCCACCAGCAGCACCGCCAACGCCGACTGTTCCGGCATAAAGGCGCTGCGCAACTGGGTCAGGATGGCCATCGTTTGTTCCTGCGTCAGCGCAAAAAAGACCTCGTTCTGCGTCTGGCGCAGCGCGTCGCGCAGCTGCTCTTCCATCTCCGGCGTCAGTAGCCAGACGTGCAGGCCATCATCCTGCGCGTACTGATAACAGATGTGTTCTTTCAGCGAGATACGCACCAGATCGGTCAGCAGGCTGATATCCCGCTCGTGCTGACCGTGTTCGATCAGCGCTTCGGCAATGGCGCGCACCGAGCGCAGCGGGATGCGCTCCGCCACCAGGTTTTGCAGCACGTTAGAGAAACGCGCAATCGGCATCACCCGCTGGAGCTCCTGCGCCAGCTCGGGCTGTTCGCTCTCCAGCCAGCCCATCAGCGCGCGCGTCTCCTGCAGACCGATAAAGTTGGGCGCGCTCGCGTGGATGGCGTTTTCCATCCTTTTCATCAGCAGTTCGTGAAAACCCCAGCGCGGCACGTTTTCGTCCTGGAGCACCGCGTGATCGGCAGGCAGCCACAGCAGCGTCGTTTCTCTTCTGGCTTCCGTGCCGGGCTGCACGCCCTCCTGCGCCGCCAACGCTTCATGTTCGTGGCGGCTGACGGCAGGCGTCGTTACGCCAAAAGTGCCGATAACGCGCGGGATCTCGTAGACCGAATAGCGAAACTCATCGGCGGGCTGCTGCTCCTGAAACTCGATATCAAAAGCGGGCAGCGTAAAGCCGTAGTTATAAACGATGCTGTTGCGCAGGCGACGGATAGCCTGCACCAGCTCCAGCGTTTCCGCCGTGCCGCGCGCGTTGGCCGGAAATTGCAGCAGGTAGGGCCGCGTGGGGTTGAACTGGCGTAAATCTTCCGTGCCGTTCAGCTCGGGCGGGATCACCTCGTTTTCCATCTGCGGCTGGCTGGCTACCAGCTCTCTTTTTGTGCGCCACACCTGAAAACTGCCCGAGGCCAGCGTCAGCAGCGCCAGCACCACAAAGACGCCGGTCGGCATCCCCGGCAGCAGTGCAAAGCCGAACATGCCGATGGAGGAAAAAATCCAGGCTTTAGGCTGGCTGGTGAGCTGCTCCGCAATTTCCCGACCGATATTGTTATCCATGCTGCTGTCGCCGTCGGACGAAACGCGGGTGATAATCATCCCGGCCGTCAGCGAGATCAGCAGCGCCGGGATCTGCGCAATCAGGCCGTCGCCGATAGTCAGCACCGAATAGGTGTGCATCGCATCGCCTGCCGGCATTCCCAGCTGCATTACGCCGATGCTGAAACCGCCGATCAGGTTAATAAAGAGGATAACTAACCCGGCGATCGCATCACCTTTTACAAACTTCATTGCGCCATCCATTGCGCCGAACAGCTGGCTCTCTTTCGCCAGATCGACACGTTTGCGTTTGGCGGTATTCACATCAATGATGCCCGCGCGCAAATCGCTGTCGATCGACATCTGCTTGCCCGGCATCGCGTCCAGCGTAAAGCGTGCGGCCACCTCCGCCACCCTTTCCGACCCTTTGGTGATCACCAGGAAGTTCACCACGGTCAGGATCAGGAACATCACCATCCCCACCGCAAGGTTGCCGCCGACCACGAAGGTGCCGAAAGCGGCCACGATATGGCCCGCGTCCTGCTGTACCAGGATCTGTCGCGTGGTGGAAATCGACAGCGCCAGCCGGAACATGGTGGTCAGCAGCAGCACCGCCGGAAAGCTGGAAAACGCCAGCGGCTTGGGCAGATACATCGCCAGCACCACCAGCAGCGAAGAGAGACAGATATTGACGGCAATCAGCGCATCGATCAGCCCCAGCGGCAGCGGAATAATCAGCATAAACACGATCGCCAGCGCAAACATCGCGCCGATGATCTCGGAGCGCTGCATGGCCGCCAGCGCGATGCGGTTGAGGATCAAAAACAGGCTGTTCATACCGCTCCCTGACTTCCCGCGCGGTTCTGGTCATTGATAAGTTTGGTGATGGTGGCGCGCAGTAGCGTCGCTGCTTCCGGCTGATTTTTCTGGTCCCGCCACAGCTTCGGCGGCATATCGTTGACCAGCGGCAGCAGCCCGTTCAGAAAGCGCATCCGCGCCTGCGGCTGTTCGACCTCAAACTCTTTCACGATGGCGGTGATATCGCGCGGCTGTAGCCCCATCTCCGCGATGCCCAGCAGACGTCGGGTCATCGCCAGGCCGTCGAGCGCAGAGAGCGGAATTTTCCCGCCGCTGCGTAGCCGGTTAAGCAGTTTGTCGCTGTGAGCGATCATTTGCGTCAGCTGCCCCGCCTCGCTCAGGGCAACGTGGATTTTGTGCAGCGAGCGCGAAGAGAGCGAAGGCGTCAGCGAGGCAATATCCTCCGCCAGCGCGCGCTGTAGAGTACGCAGTCCTGGTACAAACTGCTCGCGGCCAAAACGCTCCAGCAGGCTGTCCAGCATTACCGCCGCCGACTGATGCTTAACGATGCCGTGATAGTAGAGATGACGTATCGCCTGCTTTTCCGTGGGATCGGTGGTAAAGCTGGCGATGGCCGAGGCAGTATTCAGCCCGGCCCTTACGCTTTCGCCGTACTGCTCGTCGAGTTTGTTCAGCGCCTCGCCAGCGGCGTTGGCGGTCGCAATATCGCCGCTGCGATCGGCTTCGCGCAGCGTCATCCGCAGCAGCAGATCGCAGCGCGCCGGATCGTCGTCCACAGAGGCCACCAGCTGCTCCGCATCCGGCTCCCGCCCCAGCACCCCTTTCAGGGCACCAAGCCGCGCCTCCAGCTTCTCCTGCTGTTCGTCGTCCAACATCTGGTAGAGTTCGCCAAGCCGCTCGATGCGCTCTACCGCGCCGCGATTGCTGCGTAGATGCTGGGTATTGATCTGCCGACGGTTCAGTCCCTTGGTTTTTTTTTCTACCTTTTCGCTGAACATCATGCCGATCTCTTCCAGCGAATCGGTCAGCGAGGCTGCCGCCAGAGGGGTGTTTACCGGTCTTGCCCGAACCTCCGGGCCAGTGCCCGTGCCCGTTGCTGCCGGACGCGGTATATCCTGCTTTAACACCGTTTTGGCCAGCGCCTGTTGATACTGAAGAGAAGATTGGACTTTTATCATCCCGGCCCCAAAGGTTGATTTCGCGATGGGATTAAGTGGTAAAAAAACGAAGCCGGTTCCCCAATAAATAAAAGTAAAAAAAAGACGACCAGCTGAAACTTTCAACCTCCGTTATTAGTGTAAAAACTTGCACAACTCTTTTTGCTTTTTTGTCGCTATTTGTCTCAGATGATTCTTAATTAATTCACAACAACCGCGCTATGACTGCTATTTCATCTTTTTTCTGGCCTGGCACACCCTTTGCAATAACAACGTATCTGAATAATGCCAGGAGCAAAAAAATGTTAACTGCCACGCCAATTGAAATGTCTTTTACCCCTGAAGCCCCGGTCGCCGTTTTATGGCAGGAAATTCTTTGCCAGCAAAATCGCAAGCTGCATAATTTTATTCGCAAGCGTGTTTCAAATCGGGAAGACGTGGAGGACATTGCGCAAATGACCTGTGTGGAAGTGCTGCGCAACAGCCATAAATTTTTAGGCGCGTCGCGGCCGGAAACCTGGCTTTTTGGCATCGCCGCCAATCTCATCCGCAACTACTACAAAACGCATCAGAACCGTTTCCTCTTTGACAGCATCAACGAAGACAACGTGCTGGAGCTGATTCAGGAATGCGATCCCAGCGATATTATCGCTAACGATCAGCTACTCAGCGTAATGGCCGCGTCGATCGATCGCCTGCCGGAAGAGACGCGGCGGATGCTGACGATCCTGGTGGAGCGCAACGGGAGCTACCAGGACGTGGCGACCTCGCTGAATATCCCTTTAGGCACGGTAAAATCGCGCCTGTCGCGCGTGCGTGAATCGCTGAAAAGCACGATAAGCTGAGGAACAGGATTTTTGCAGGCTGATGCGCGTAATAATTAATTATTTGCGATCCGTCACCATTTTCAGAGTCAGGTTAATGGCCTCCTGACAAAATATTTGCTGTACTGAGTCAGTTAAAAAATTTTTCTGAGCTGCACGATAAGCTGTAATAATTTATGCTTATTATCCCTTTTTCATTAAACAGAGAGAGAAATGCTTTCGTCTGAGATATTTAGCCTTAACGTCAGTAAAGAGCCTTATAATGGCCGCGCCATTCTGCCCGACTTCGCGCTTGACCGCGTTAACGACGCCATCTATTTGGTGCGTCAGGATGCCCAACTGGCTTATATCAATAATAAAGCCTGCGAAATGCTCGGTTATAATTACCAGGCGCTTATTCGATTAAGCTATTCCGATATTGAAGGCGAACTGCAGGATCCCGACGTCGCCGCGCTGTGGTGGAAACTGAGCCTGCGGCCGGAAGGGATCCGCTTTACCTCGCAGCACCGTATGCATAACGGCGAAATCATCCCGGTCGAGGTTAACTCCAGCGCCTGGGAGCACGAGGGCGAAATGCTGGTGCTGTGCGTGGTGCGCGACGTGCGCGAGCTGAAGCAGCGCACGGAGCGCTATTTGCAGCAGGAGCAGCAGTTTCGCTCGCTGGTGGAAAACTCGCCGGATCTGATAGCCCGCTTCGATACCGATCTGCGCTGCCTTTATGCTAATCCGCGCGTGCTTGATTTAATCGGCTGTAGCGAAGAGAAAGCGCGCGGCTGGCGGCTTACCGACAGCATTCCGTTTGATGAGCCTGGTATGCAGCTGTTTCGCCTGGTTTCCAATACGCTGGCAAGCGGCGAAAAGAGCGAATCGGAACTGGAGGCGCGCTTTGGCGAACGCGCGATGGTGCTGCACGTGCGCTGCGTACCGGAATACGATTTGAAAGGCGAAGTGGTGACAATCCTGGCCGTGGGCCGCGATATCACGCGCCTGCGGGAGGTGGAAAACGAAGTACGCGCCGCGCATCATCAGCTGCGCCTTCTTGCCAGTAATCAGCAGGAGCGCACCGAGCAGGAGCGCAAGCATATCGCGCGGGAGATCCATGACGAGCTGGGCCAGCATTTAACCAGCCTGCGCGCCGGGCTGTCGGTTATCGGCATGCAAAGCAAAAATCCCGCTCGCGTTTCCAGCCAGGTGGATTACCTGATGACGCTGATCGACAGCACCATCCAGGTGGTGCGCGACGTCTCCACGCGGCTGCGCCCCAATATGCTGAACATGGGGCTGATGCCCGCGCTGGAGTGGCTGCGCGACGAGTTTGTCAAAAACGGCGGCTGTAGCTGTATGCTGATCGTCCCGGAAGGCAAGCCGGTAGCGCTCTCCGACCAGGTGGTGACCACGGTGTTTCGCATCGTGCAGGAGTCGCTTACCAATATTTCCCGTCATGCCCGCGCCAGTAAGGTATCGATTATCGTCCAGACCACCCGCGACGCGCTGGTGATCCAGGTACGTGATAACGGCCGCGGTTTCCAGATGCACTCCGTGCGTCACGACGCCTTCGGGCTTTTAGGGATTAAAGAGCGTGTGGATATGCTGAATGGTCAGGTGACCATCACCAGCCGTCCCGGCGAAGGCACGCAGCTGGAACTGACCCTTCCTTTAAAAAACCAGGCCTATTTTCCGTCAGCAACCAGGGATGCAGGATGAATGATGTCATAAGATTAGTGATCGCCGACGATCACGCTCTGATGCGTGAAGGGCTGAAACAGATATTTGCGCTCGACGACCATATCACCGTCGTGGGCGAGGCTGGCGACGGCGGTCAGGTACTGGAAAGGCTGCGTCTTGGCGGCCTCGATCTGCTGCTGCTGGATATCTCTATGCCCGGCATCAGCGGCGAAGATCTAATTAACCGTATTCGCTCGCAGTATGAAGATCTGCCTATTCTTGTGCTGAGCATGTTTAACGAACCGCAGATCGCCCGTCGCGTGCTGAACTGCGGCGCGGGAGGCTACATCACCAAGGACAAAAATCCGGATGCGCTGCTGGCGGCGATCCGCAGCGTGGCGCGCGGATCGCGCTATATCGACCATGATCTGGCGCAGGAAATCGTCTTTGCCGAATACCAGAACGGCAACCGCGCGCTGCACGAAACGCTGACGACCCGCGAACGCCAGATCCTGCTGATGCTGGCGCACGGCGAAACCATCAACGCCATTGCCGAAGCCCTGGCAATCAGTAATAAAACCGTCAGCACCTATAAGTCGCGCATGATGGAGAAAATGCAGTTCAGCAGCAACGCCGATATCGTCAGATACGCGATCAGCCACCGCCTGGTGCAGTAGCTTCAGGCGTTTTGACCTCCGTTTCTTCCACGGGCGGCGTCTCTGCCGCCTGTGGTTTCTCCGGCTGCCAGGCGCGGTGGTGGCGCTTGCTGACCAGGAAAATCGGCGTGGCGATAAACAGCAGCAGGCTGCCCGCCATGCCGCAAACCAGCAGGCTGATGCCGCCCGGCCAGCCCGCGCCGGAGGTTAATCCGGCCACGACCAATGCCAGGATAAAGAAGAAGGAAAGCGTCAGGCTGACCGGCCAGATATTGGTAATATCCATATCGCTGAGCGCCATTTTCACCGGTTTTACCGCGCGCTTCTCGGCCTCTTTCTCTGCCCGGATCCTGCCTTTTACCGCTTCCAGATCGATACCCGGCGCAATAAAATCGCCCAGCTGCTGCGGATGATGCAGCTCGTCAAAGACGCGCGCGACGGGCGGGAAAGTCAGCGGCCAGCTGGCGCTGTGCACGCCGTAGGCGGTCAGCGCGGGCAAGGTAATGCGCGGCAGCTGCACGGGTTGCAGATAGCGGTTGTTGTAAACCACCCAGCTCTGGCGCGTTTCACCCCGCATAACGTGATAAAGCCGAAAGCGATCCGCTGGCGGGTAATGCAGATGACTGACGCGCGCGCGTATCGAAGGAATATGGTGATAGCGACAGTAGTTGACCCGCCCCTGTCCCTGCGCGGCCAGCAGCACGCCCAGCGCAGGTAAAAAATACCAGGAGGTACCATCCGCCGCGAACGGGCCATTAAGATGCTCAAGAAACCTTGCTTCGCTGCTGCCGTTCAGATGTTCAGGCCACCAGCGCCAGCTGCGGCCAATTACGCGTTCGGTCGGCACGTTAAATACGCCCATCGGCTCCGTTTCCGCAGGCAGAATGGCAAAAGGAAAAATCTTGCTGAAAAAGGTCAGCGCGTCATCCGCCCCATCCCATTCACCGCCTGCTTCCAGGCCATGCAGATTCGAGGTCAGCTCCGCCCAGCCGTTTTTACCCAGCAAATCGACCTGATATTTGGTATCCGCCAGCCTTTTACCCAGCCGCAGAATCGACGACGGAATGCCGTCCAGCGGCAGATCGGGCACCTGGAAAGCGATGTCTGTTTGTTCTTCCATACTGCAATAATCCCCAAAGGCGAGCGCCCGCCCATTCGGTCAGATAATAAAAAGAAGCCGCAAGGCTGAATATAAAAAGCTGCGCCAGCGGCCGACGGCAGCCACGCCAAAAAATTTGGCTTAAGTTAAAAAGTCGCGACAATTCAAAAGATTATACGTACCAGCCTTGTTATCTGGCAACCAATGAAATAACCCGCGACAAGAAAAAGGATGAGGTTCGCCGCGCCAGGAAAATAGTCGTTAAAAAAGAAAAGGTAAGCGTAGACGGTTAATCCACAATTAAAGTAGCAGAATAATGAAAGGGAGCGATTCGGCAGAATAACTACGCTTAAGTTAAATTGGCGGTAACAATAACTTTTGTTTTTTTGCCACGTCGGCCGATGCTTTCTGATAGCCAGACGAGCTGATGCGGCTCGCAAATCACGCCAGCCTTGTTTCATGCATTTTCATTATTTTATGCGCCGTTATCCAAAACTAAAAAGCGATACCCTTCTGCGGCCAAAAAGCGCCTGTTCGTTATTGACGGAAAAAATGAGAGGCATAAAGTTGATCCGCACCGCAGCAAAACGGCACTGGCCTGAAACATCAGCGCGGCAGCACTCAGGAGAAGCAAAGCGATAAGGTGAGGCAGCATGGTAAACGCGAATTATCCCAGCTCGCGGGCCGGTCGTTTCAGCAGGAAGCAACGCAAAAGGAGAAAGCATGCAAGTCAAAATCGCAAAACTTGAATCTGACGTGGATAACATCAAAAACCATATCAGCGATATCAGAACGGACCTGCGGGAGATGCGTTACGATATCGACAAATTAAACATCAATCTGCGTCTGGAAATGAAATCCGACTTTCGGCTGATGTTTGCTGTGCTTATTACCTCGGTGCTGGGGCTGGCGGCGCTGATGGCGAAAGGTTTTTACTGGTTTTAAACCGGCACAGGGCAAACCGGCGCAGCCGTTGCGCTTACGCCAGGCCTACCGCAACCCTACGTACAGCATCACAACCTTTATCGCTCTGCTTCAGGCTGGCCGCCACTCTCTTACCGCAATGCCACAGTCAGAGGGCAGAAAGGGCTGAGCGGATAAACGGGCCGTTTGGCGCATGGACGCGCCAACCGAGCCTCCAGGGAAGGATTCACGGCATGTCCGTGTTCCGATCTGCCCTTTCTGCCTTACATCAGGCTTGCCGCCACTCTCTTCCCGCGATGCCCATGCCAGGGGGGCAGAAAGGGCTGAGCGGATAAGCGGACCGTTTGGCGCACGGACGCGCCAACCGAGCCTCCTGGGAAGGATTCACGGCATGTCCGTGTTCCGATCTGCCCTTGCTGCCTTACATCAGGCTTGCCGCCACTCTCTTACCGCGATGTCCATGCCAGGGGGGCAAAAAGGGCTGAGCGGATAAGCGGACCGTTTGGCGCATGGACGCGCCAACCGAGCCTCCAGGGAAGGATTCACGGCGTGTCCGTATTCCGATCTGCCCTTTCTGCCTTACATCAGGCTTGCCGCGACTTTGACTCCAGCATCACTGCCTTGCGCCAGCTCCGCCGCGACATTACACCAGCGCCATCTGTAACAGCAGGCAGCCTGCCAGCCCACATACCGCAATAATTGTTTCCAGCACTGACCAGGAGCGCAGCGTCTCCCCGATACTCAGGTTAAAGTACTCTTTAAACAGCCAGAAACCCGGGTCGTTAACGTGCGAGAAAATCACGCTGCCGGAACCCACCGCAATCACCATCAGCTCCGGGCTGACGCCCGTGGTGACAATAATCGGCGCCACAATCCCGCCTGCGGTGATCGCCGCAACCGTGGCCGACCCCAGCGCCAGACGCAGCGCGGCGGCAATAGACCATGCCATCAAAATAGGCGATACCGAACTGCCCTCCATCAGGCTGGCGATATATTTATCCACGCCGCTGTCGACCAGAACCTGCTTAAAGGCACCGCCGCCGCCGATAATCAGCAGCATCATGGCGATGATTTTAATGGAATCGCCCAGCGTGTCCGTAATTTGCTCCATGGTGCGGCCACGATTCAGCCCAAACGTAAAGATGGCAATCAGCACCGCAATCAGGGTGGCCATAATCGGATCGCCGAAAAACTCCGCGTACGGCAGCAATACATGCCCTTTTGGCAGCACCATCTCCGCCACCGCGCGCACCGCCATCAGCACTACCGGCACCAGCGCCGTCCAGACGCTGACTGCAAACGTCGGCATCTCCGCTTCGCTAAAGCTCTTCGGGTTATACAACCCCTGCGGCACCGGCTTATCAATGCCTTTTAAAAAGCGTGCAAATACCGGCCCGGCCAGGATTACCGTCGGGATCCCCAGCAGCGTGCCGTACAGCAGCGTTTTACCCATATCGGCATGAAACAGCGTTGCTATAGCCGTGGGGCCTGGGTGCGGCGGCAGAAACCCGTGCGTCACCGAAAGCGAGGCCGCCATCGGCACGCCAACAAACAGCAACGGCACGCGGGCCGCCGCCGCGATCGACAATACCAGCGGCAGCAGCAGCACAAAGCCAACTTCGTAAAACAGCGCGAAGCCGACGGTAAAGCCAGTCAGCACCACCGCCCACTGAATGTGATCCTTGCCAAACTTATTGATAAGCGTAGTGGCGATGCGCTGCGCGCCACCGCAGTCCGCCAGCAGCTTCCCCAGCATTGCGCCAAATCCCATAATCAGCGCCAGGCTGCCCAGCGTACCGCCAACGCCGGCTTTTATTGAGGTGATAACTTTATTGACGGGCATTCCCTGCATAACGCCCACCGCCAGCGCCACGAGGATCAGGGCGATAAAACCGTTCAGCTTGAAACGAACCATCAGCAACAGCAGCAGCGCTACGCCGATGACGACAAAGAGTATTGGCATGATGTTTCTCCGGCAGCCTGTGGGCCGCTTCTGTTTTTCTGCCAGATGGCGGCAGGCGTAAGTAGGGAACAACAGACAGGTAGTGACCTGCTGCTGGCATGTTAACGGTAACATGGCGCAACTAAAATGGGCTGCCGCAGAGGAATTTACAATTTGAGATGAAGATCAAACTTTTGTTACTACCGTTTTTTACGTAACGATAACAACTTTGAGAAGAAACGAGCCTGACCGCAAGGCCAACCCTGTTTTAAACGGCGGTCTGCCTTTTAATCAACAAGCCAATACCGGCAGCGCCAAAAAGAGCGCAAAAGCTGCCTCAATCAGACGCCGCACACAGGTAAGTTTGGGCGGCTATAGCGGTTTGGAAAAGCGGCGTATAGCTGCCGAATACCGCCCGGCACGGAAAGCCACTCATAACGTCAGCAGCTAAAGCCAGCGAGGGCCGCCTGCCCTGCCGTATCGCCACGCTCATCATGGCCAGATTGTCTGGGCCGACGCTAAGGAAGCCAGATACATCGGTAATAATGTTAACAATATGGCCGTCATCCTCCTGTCCCTGTGGCAAATCCATACACATACTTTTTAGTCCGCCGACTTGACCTGCAACAAGCAAATTTGACTTAAAGCCAAAGATAATGTAACAAAATAATTCTTTATGCATCGAAATGCGTTTTTCTGGTTTAACATTTACATTGCTTTGCGTAACGATGATTGCTTTCGGGAACTATCAGCCCGGTGGTAACAATCATTCACGCAATTTTTAAACCTCAGAAATCCTAATGGCAACATAAAGATAACATTAGCTTCTGTAGGGGCGTTAATCGGCAGTTTAATTTCCAATTTGTGCGCTTATTCGCAGGATTGATATTCTGTTAAGTTTCTGTGCTACGCGCTATTATAAAAAAAAGATAAGTTTCTTTTTTTATTGGCTCCCCCGTTCACAGGCGTCAAAGCGCAATGAAAACGCTTTCACGCGCTGAAAAGCACATTATTTTTACACAAATGTAGCAAGAGGTAATTATAGTTTAACAATAGGAGTCAATAATTTAACGCAGCGGTGAAACAATTCATCGCAAAGATCCATGCTGTTATATCTGAGATTCCTATTACTGTTGCTACTCCTTCTCCCGATTTGGTCTCAGGATCAAACTTCGTTGAAATGACCGCATAAACAGGGACTGCACTGCAGCTCTATTGTTAACGTGCGGTAAATAAAAAAGAAAGGCAGTTTATGTTAGATCGAGGTCAGCAATGTTTGGATTAGATGCGTTCCACCTGGCGAGGATACAGTTCGCGTTTACCGTTTCCTTCCATATTATCTTCCCGGCTATCACCATCGGGCTCGCCAGCTTCCTGGCGGTGCTGGAAGGTCTGTGGCTGAAAACGAAAAACGAAGATTATCGTGACCTGTACCACTTCTGGTCGAAAATCTTCGCCGTCAACTTTGGTATGGGCGTGGTGTCCGGCCTGGTGATGGCGTATCAGTTCGGCACCAACTGGAGCGGCTTCTCGCAGTTTGCGGGCAGCATCACCGGTCCGCTGCTGACCTACGAAGTGCTTACCGCATTCTTCCTGGAAGCCGGCTTCCTGGGCGTGATGCTGTTTGGCTGGAACCGCGTGGGGCCGGGCCTGCACTTCTTCGCGACCTGCATGGTAGCGCTGGGCACCATCATCTCTACTTTCTGGATCCTCGCCTCTAACAGCTGGATGCAGACGCCGCAGGGCTATGCCATTCAGGATGGGCTGGTGGTGCCGGTAGACTGGTTTAAGATTGTCTTTAACCCGTCCTTCCCGTTCCGCCTGCTGCATATGTCCACCGCGGCTTTCCTGGCGAGCGCCTTCTTTGTTGGCTCTTCCGCTGCCTGGCATTTGCTGCGCAAAAACGACACGCCGGCAATTCGCAAAATGCTCTCTATGGCATTGTGGATGGCGCTGATCGTATCGCCAATCCAGGCGGTGCTGGGCGATGCCCACGGTTTGAATACGCTTGAGCATCAGCCGGCGAAAATTGCGGCGATTGAAGGCCACTGGGAAAACCCGCCGGGCGAACCTACCCCGCTGATCCTGTTCGGTATCCCGGATATGGAGCAGGAAAAAACCAAATACGCGCTGGAAATTCCTTACCTGGGCAGCCTGATCCTGACGCACAGCCTGGACAAGCAGGTGCCGGCGCTGAAGACCTTCCCGAAAGAGGATCGTCCTGACTCGCTGATCGTGTTCTGGTCATTCCGCGTGATGGCCGGCCTGGGCATGCTGATGATTACCCTGGGCGTGGTCAGCCTGTGGCTGCGTTATCGCAAACGCCTGTACACCTCGCGTCCTTTCCTGTGGTTCGCGCTGCTGATGGGCCCTTCCGGTCTGATCGCGCTGCTGGCGGGCTGGTTCACCACCGAGATTGGTCGTCAGCCGTGGGTGGTTTATGGCCTGCTGCGTACCAAAGACGCGGTATCGGCGCACGGCGAGATGCATATGAGCATCAGCCTGCTCGCCTTTATCCTGGTCTATATGTCGGTGTTCGGCGTGGGCTATATCTACCTGTTTAACCTGATCAAAAAAGGACCGAAACAGGGCGAAGGCCACGATGAACCTGAAGGCGGCCCTGGCACACGTCATACTCAGGCGCGTCCTCTGTCTGCCGTGAAAGAAAAGTTAAACGCGCCGGAAAAGGATAAATAACGTGGGCATTGATACTTCTATTATCTGGTTCACCATCATCGTCTTCTCGACGCTGATGTACATCGTGATGGACGGATTCGATCTCGGTATCGGTATTCTGTTTCCGTTCAATAAAGATGCCGCCGAGCGCGACATGATGGTCAATACCGTCGCGCCAGTGTGGGACGGCAACGAAACCTGGCTGGTACTGGGCGGCGCGGCGCTGTATGGCGCCTTCCCGCTGGCCTATGCGGTGATCCTGGATGCGCTTTCCGTGCCGCTGACCCTGATGCTGATTGGTCTGATCTTCCGCGGCGTGGCGTTTGAGTTCCGCTTTAAGGCAACCGAAGTGCACCGTCCGTTCTGGGACAAGTCCTTTATCGTGGGCTCGTTCCTGGCGACCTTCAGCCAGGGCGTGGTGCTGGGCACCTTTATCAACGGTTTTGAAGTAACTAACCGTGCCTACAGCGGCCCTGAGCTGCTGTGGCTGACGCCGTTCTCGCTATTCTGTGGTCTGGGTCTGGTCGTGGCATACGCGCTGCTGGGCAGCACCTGGCTGATTATGAAAACCGAGAACGAGCTGCATCGCAAAATGACCGCGATCACTAAGCCCCTGCTGCTGGTGCTGCTGGCGATTATCGCTATCGTCAGCGTCTGGACACCGCTGGAACACGCCGACATTATGCATCGCTGGTTTACGCTGCCTAACCTGTTCTGGTTCCTGCCGGTACCGGTGCTGGTGCTGCTGGCTTCCATCGCGCTGTTGCGCGCGCTAAAGCGTCATGCGCACTACTCGCCGTTCCTGCTGACGCTGGCGCTGGTTTTCCTGGGCTTTACCGGTCTGGGGATCAGCGTGTGGCCAAACATTATTCCGCCACACATCACCATCTGGATGGCGGCGTCGCCACCGCAGAGCCAGGGCTTTATGCTGGTTGGCGGGCTGCTGATTATCCCGGTTATTCTGTTCTACACCTTCTGGAGCTACTACGTGTTCCGCGGGAAGATCAAACCGGACGAGCATTACCATTAATTACGGCTTATCGGAGGATAGTATGGTTGAAACTCAGCAGGCGCCTAAGCTCCCGGTGTGGAAACGCATCCTGTGGCTGGCCGTCATTTATGCAGGCAGCGTGCTGGCGCTTGGCGTTGTCGCGACACTGTTTCGCTTTATGATGACCGCAGCTGGCATGAAGTCTCACTGATACTCTGATTGCCGGTTGTTTGAAAGCCCACGCCCGCGTGGGCTTTTTTTATGCCTGGCGTACTTAAAGCGCGTAAGGCCAGGAACTATCCGAGCCTTTTACCGCTTTTTCTTTACATCATTCATAAATTTACACACAACCGCAGCGGCAAGCCTTCACTGATGGTCTATGCTTTAATTTCTCATGAGGAAATCATGTCATCAAGAAGGAGGCACTATGAGTCTACTAGATAAAGCTAACGATAAAGCCGAAGAAGCGCTGGGCAAAGGCCAGGAGCAGTTTGGTAAGGCCGCCGAGTCTCCGGAGCATGAGTTCAAAGGCAAGGTTCGTCAGGGCGCAGCCAAAGCTTCTTATGCCGTTGACGATGCGCTGGACTGCGTGAAGACCAAAACGCAGGATTCCCCTTTCGTTTCGCTGGCGATTGCCGCGGGCGTGGGCTTCCTTGCCGCGAAGATTTTCGGTCGCCGCTAGTCGCGTAACGTTACTGCATCAGGGCCGGTTATCCGGCCCTTTTTTTTGCCCGTCATTCGTCGTTTTGTCCTTTTTCCCCCCGCCCTCGCCCGCACAGGCCCTGCAAACCGTGATCCATGCCGCTTTTTTGGCAAAACCCGGACTTATTCAGCACTATTTATAACAATAAAATTCCGAATTAGTGCTTTCATTCTGCCGCACAGGCCATCGCTCCCGCCTTTAGTCAGCCGTTTCCTCCTTACAGTACGCATTGTGCCGGAGATAATGCTGATAAAAGCATGATGGCCGCGACAGCGTTTCCGCTTGTGGAAGCGCAGCGCTATCACTAAAACAGGGTTTCCCAATATGAAAAGCGAATCCACCTTGAAAAGAACAGTGGCGTTCTGTGGTGTTGGATTACTGCTGGCCTCCGGCCAGGCGCTGGCGGACTACGCGCCGCTCAGCATCGACTCGCCTTACGCCTTTGGCGACTGGGGCGGCAACCGTAGCCAGCTTGAGCAGGACGGCGTGCAGTTTCAGGTGAACTACACCATGGAATCCGCCAGCAATTTCTCCGGCGGCTATAACCAGTCCACGTCGGCACGCTATACCGATCAGTGGGGCTTCGGCACCACGCTGGATCTGGAAAAGCTGCTGAACTGGACCGATACCCAATTTCAGGCAACCGTTACCAGCCGTAACGGCCAGAACCTGACGGATTATATCAACGATCCGCGCTCCGGCGGCCTGTCATCGGTGCAGGAAGTCTGGGGACGTGGACAAACCTGGCGTCTGACGCAGTTCTGGATCAACAAAGGCTTCTTTGACCACACGGTGGAAGTGAAAGCGGGTCGCGTAACCGTGGGTGAAGACTTCGACAGCTGGCCAAGCAAGTTCCAGAACCTGGCGTTCGGCGGCGGTCAGGCGGGCAACTGGCGTGGCGATCGCTGGTATAACTGGCCGGTTTCCCAGTGGGGCGGCCGCGTGAAGTTCAACTTTACGCCGGAAGTCTTCCTGCAGGTCGGCTTCTATAACCAGACGCCTTCCAACTACGACACCGGCAACGGCTTCCGCCTGGACGGCAGCCCTACCGAAGGCAATCTGGTACCGGTCGAGCTGGGCTGGCAGCCGACGCTGGGCGCGGATAAGCTGCAGGGCAACTACCGCGCGGGCTTCTACTACTCTTCGGTAAAAGGCGACAACTACAGCTCTTACAGCAACGGTCAATACGGCGAGGATAACCACTCTTACGGCGGCTACCTGCTGTTACAACAGCAGCTGTTCGCGATGGGCGGCGATAACAAGCGCGGCCTGAGCATTGTGGCCCAGGGCGTAATGAACGATCACAAGACCTCGAAAACCGACAATTACCAGTCGCTGGCGCTGGTCTGGACCGGGCCGTTTAACTCCCGTACGGAAGATGAAATCGGTATCGGCGCGGCGCGTATTCACGTCAATGACGACTACAGCAAAATGCTGCGCCAGACCAACCGTGAAAACGGCGTGAACGATTACGATAATCCAACTTATCTGCCGATCCAGAGCGGTTCGGAATATAACTACGAGATTTATTACAACGCGCATGTCACTAACTGGATGAACCTGCGTCCTAACCTGCAATACGTTGCTTCGCCGGGTGCAATCAGTGAAGTGAAAGACGCCTTTGTTGGCGGCATTACCGCAACCATCAACTTCTGATGGTGTTCAGGCGGGCTTTACGGCCCGCTTTTTTTCCCCGCAATGCCTCTTCCCTTACGTTATCAATCCACACAAACGCCGTCGTTTACTGCTGCGCATAGCTGAGGGTGACGGGCGCATCAGGCAATTTAGTAAAGCGGGTAATAATCTGGTGGAAATCGGCGGTGGGATCCAGCTTGCTGAACGCCTGTGGATAAAGATCGCGCGCCAGAATTTCCATCCCGATAATGTTATACGGGTGATTGTAGAAATGATGGTAAATCCCGTACACCCTGCCCTGCTGCACCGGCGTAATCTGCTGAAGTCCGCTGCGGTTGACCAGCGTGGTAAAGGTCGTTTTTACCTCCTGCGGCAACACGTTATAGCCAAACGGCAGCACGTTTTTATTCGGCCGTTTCGAGCCTGTCATAATATAAACGTCCGGTTTCATGGCGATAATTTTCTCCAGCGCGACGAAGCCTGAAGCCCCGGGCAGCAGCGCCGAGCCGATGTTTTTACCGCCAACGGCTTCTACCAGACCGCCCCAGCCGTTATGGCCGTGCGTAAAGCAGCAGCTGTCCGAGTTGCCCGCTATCGGTTCAATAAAGACCGTAGGTTTTTTAGCGATCTGCCCAATGGTTTGCTGCATGGCATCAAAACGCTGGTTATAAAAATCCGTATAAGCCTTCGCGCGCGGCTCCTGGTTCAGCACCTTGCCCAGCAGCGTGATGCTGTTGGCAGTGTTCTGCGCCGGGTGCAGTTCATAATCGATAAACATGACCGGGATATGCAGGCGCTGCAGCGTATCCAGCACGCCAGTTTGCTTTAATGCCGCTTTGGCGCGCAGCTGAGCGATCATCAGATCCGGCTGCTGTGCCACCACGCTTTCCAGATTCACCTGTCCCTGGTCATTAAAGCCCATATCAATGATCTTAGCTGCTTCCGGCCAGGTTTTACTGAGCAGCGCCCAGGTCTGCGGATCCTGCTTTTTCGGCAAATTATTCCAGGCTACGACGCGATGAAAAGGGTTCTCCCGATCAAGCAAGGCGAGCGCCATGATGTCACGACCGTCCTGCAGGATGACATGCTGCGGTTCTTTGGCCAGGGTGATTTTTTGATTATCCATATCGGTAATCTGTAGCGGATAGGTAGTCGCGGCGGCGCCCGCAGACACAGCCAGGGAAGCCAGTAACAGCCAGCGGCGGATCATTGCATCTCTCCTTTAAAAATAAGCGAGGCTGACTATACCGATAATCATTCTGCATTGCTTCTCTTTCGGCGGCGCTCCTCTTGGGCAGGGACGGGCCCTGTCGTCAGCCTATAAAAAAAGGGCAGCCCGAAGGCCGCCCTTGTTATCCGTCAGAAGCCAGCGGCTTCGGACTTATTTTTTCGCATCGTCCGGTAGCGCATAGGCAACGATATAGTCGCCCAGCTTGGTGCCGAAGGAGCCGTGACCACCTGCCGCGATCAGCACGTACTGCTTGCCGTTCACTTCATAGGTCATTGGGGTTGCCTGGCCGCCAGCTGGCAGACGCGCTTCCCACAGTTTTTCGCCGTTGGTAACGTTGAACGCACGCAGATAGTTATCCGCCGTTGCGCCGATAAACATCACGTTACCCGCCGTAGAGATTGGGCCGCCCAGCATAGGCATACCCATTTTGAACGGCAGCGGCACCGGCGAGCTGTCACGAACGGTACCGATGCGTTTTTTCCACACGATATCGTTGGTTTTCAGGTCAACCGCAGAGATGTAGCCCCATGCTGGCTGCTTACAAGGGAAGCCCAGCGGAGACAGGAACGGGTTCAGGGTCACGCCGTACGGCACGCCGTACTGCGGCTGAACGCCAGTCTCGCTGCCGCTGCCGCCTTTGTCGTTCTCATCCGGCCACATTGGGTTGTTTGGACCACGTGGGATCAGACGGGAAACGAACGGCAGCGCCATTGGGTTGGTAATGGCAATCTGACGATCGGTATTAACTGAAATACCGCCCCACTCGAACATGCCCAGGTTACCCGGGAATACCAGGGTGCCCTGCTCTGACGGTGGCGTGAACGGGCCTTCATAACGCAGGCTGTGGAACATCACGCGGCAGATCAGCTGATCGTAAATCGTCGCGCCCCACATGTCCGCGCCGGACAGCTTGTCTTTTGGACGGTAGGTCAGCTCAGAGAAGTGCTGAGTAGGAGACAGACGGTCGCCTTTTGCCGGGCCCTGAGGCACTGGCGTTTCTGGCGCAGGAACGACTTCTTTACCGCTACGACGATCCAGAACGAAGATATCACCGGTTTTGGTTGGTACATAGATAACCGGAACGGTGCTGCCGTCTTTAACGGTAATGTCCGCCAGCGTCGGCTGGGCCGGCACATCCATATCCCACAGATCGTGGTGAACGGTCTGGTAGAACCAGGCCACTTTACCGGTGGTCGCATTCAGCGCCAGCATACCCGTCGCGTAACGCTCCATTTCTGGCGTGCGGTTACCGCCCCAGATATCCGGCGTAGCTACGCCAATTGGCAGGTAAACCAGATCCAGTTTGGCATCGTAAGCAGCAGGCGCCCACGAGTTAGGTGAGTTAGCCACATAGTGCTGCTCGCCTTCCGGCACCACGTTCGGATCTTTCGCGCCCGGATCGAATGCCCACAGCAGTTTACCCGTGTTGACATCGAAACCACGCACCACGCCAGAAGGCTCTTTGGTGGAGTAGTTATCGGTTACCGCACCGGCCACAACGATAGTGGTATCGGTAACGATTGGCGGAGAAGTCGGTTCGTAAGCACCAGCACGCGCGTTAGGCATGTTCTGCTGCAGGTTCAGCTTGCCGTTTTCACCGAATTCCGGACACAGCGCGCCGGTTTCCGCATCCAGTGCGTACAGGTGACCATCGTTCACCGGCAGGATAATGCGACGTGCGCACAGCGCAGGCTTGCCGCCAGCCGGCACATCGGCCGCCGCCGGGGTTTCATGATAGGAAACGCCACGGCAGGTTACGTGCTGGAAGGAAGGATCGGTTTTCAGCTGCGGATCGAATTTCCACTTCTCTTTACCGGTAGCCGCATCCAGCGCAAACAGGATCTGGTGAGGCGTACACAGGTAGAGGGAATCACCGATTTTAATCGGGGTGACTTCGTCAGTCATTTCGCCCGGATCGGTTGGGCGCTTCATATCGCCGGTACGGAAGGTCCACGCTTCTTTCAGCTGGCCAACGTTTTTATCGTTGATCTGCGTCAGCGGCGAATAGCGAGTGCCGGCCTGGGTACGTCCGTAAGCAGGCCAGTCGCCGGCAGCGATGCCGTCAGCCGATTTTTCAGCGTTCGCCGCCTGTTCCGTGCTGAGCGAGCCGTTGATTTCCTGCGGATCATTGAACACCGCGTAAGCCAGGGCGATAACCGTAACCACCAGCACCGCGCTCAGCGCGCCGCGTGCCGCTTTGCCCTGAGACAATCCACGGTAAACGAAAGGCAGCACCAGCCACAGGCCGAGGAAGAAGGTCACGTCCAGACGCGGCGTCAGCGCCCAGAAGTCTGAGCCTACTTCCCACAACGACCAGATAAGCGTTGCCAGCAGGAATACCGCATACAGCATCAGCGCTGAAGAACGGCGACGGAACAGCAGCCAGGCGACAACCAGTTCAACCACACCCGCGATGATGTAGTAGAACGAGCCGCCGAGTTTGGCCAGCCAGATACCGCCAATCAGCAGGTATAACCCGCTGAGTGCGGCAAATACAGCCGTAAGGATCACGAGAGTCCGTGATAACGGTGCTTTACTTTGCATAGTATGGACCTTACCAAAATTTAACGTCTTCGATTAGGCAGCAGCCCAATCGTAAAAAAACACCCGGTTACATACAGCTTATCCATCCCGGTGCTTTGAACCTGCCGCCAGGCTTACGCCCGACGGCTGGCTGTTCTGGATTAGAGTTTACATAAAGGTATAAGTGAGCGTTGCGCCGACGCCGTAATTCCGTCCCGGCGCCGGTTCGTAGTAGCGTCCGTTGCCTTCGTTAACGATGACCGATCCGACGTACTCTTTGTCAAACAGGTTATCGACGCGGGCAAAGGTATCGAGCGACCACTTATCCCAGTTAAAACGATAGCCGCTATTCAGGCTGGCAACGGTATAGGATGGCGCCTTAGCGTCATTTTCATCGTCGGCCTGAATGCTGCCCATATAGCGGACTTCCGCGCCCGCGTGCCAGCCCTCTTCCGGCAGCCAGCCTAAAGAAGCGTAGCCCATATTCTTCGCCACACCCGGCAGGCGATTGCCGGAAGGCGTACAGCTGCCGGCGCTATCGCAGGTTTCGTTGCGGTAGGTAGCGTCCAGCAGCGTCCAGGCCATCTTCAGCTGCCAGTTTTCGGCGAACTGTTGATCGAGCGCCAGCTCCAGGCCGCGACGCCGGGTTTTACCCGCGTTTTTATACACGGAGCGGCCGTTGCTGCTTTGCGCCACCACCAGCTCGTTATCGGTATTGGTCTGGAACAGCGCGGCGGTAAATAAACCGTAGCCGATACGGGTTTTGCTGCCCAGCTCGAAGGTGTCGCTGGTTGACGGCTTCAGGCCCAGGTTCAGCCCGGTCTGGCTGCCGCTGATGGAGCGGTAGGAAAGCTCGTTAATCGTCGGCGTTTCAAAACCGCGACCGGCAGAGAAGTAAAGATTGGAGGCGTCTGTCAGCGCATAATTCAGCGAGCCCATCGGCAACAGTTTGTGATAGCGCTTGCTGCCGCTGTCGTCACCGTTGCCGGCGGTCATATAATAGTCGGTGGAATCAAAGCTGACGGTGCTGTAGCGCAGCCCGGCATCCAGCGTCCATTTTGAGGTCAGGTTCCAGCTGGTTTGCAGATAAGGATCGAGATTCCACATCACGTTCTTTTCGTTGCGGCGCTGGCTGCCCTTCTCGCCTAACAGCGTGCTGCCATTATCGATACGGTAATTTTCAAATCCCTGACGACGTTCGGTCAGGGTTTCATAATCCAGGCCGCCGATCAGGCTGAACGGCACGGAACCGAGCCGATCGTCGTGCTGCCAGCGCGTATCCACGCCGGAATATTTACGCTCCAGCACGATCACGCCGCCCGGATAAGCCGGGTTTTTCTGTACGGCGACGGGGATCGACTGATACTGCGTGGTGTGACGCTCGCCGTGCCAGGCCGTCAGCGTAAGCCGATCGTTATCGCTCATTTCGCGCTGATAGCGCAGGCCCAGCTGGGTCTGGTCAAGACTCTTGCGAGTATTGTAAGCCTCACCGCGCGGCGACTGGCGAGGGTTCGCTTTCCACTCGTCGCGGGTCAGGCCGCCCGGATCGTTGGCATCCACCGAAACGCTGTTAAACATCAGCGTCAGCGTGCTGACATCATCGATACGCACGCCGAATTTGCCGTTGCCCAGGCTTTTTTGCGTGCCGCTCTGGTCGCGGAAACCGTGCGTGGTGAAACGCGACCCGGAAATCATATAGTTTACGTCGCCCGCATGCGTACCGTCGCCGGTGGCGCCGCTCGCTTTAACGCTGTTGCGCCAGCTACCGTAGCTGCCGTAATAAGTGCCTGCGGTTAAGGTGGTCGGCTGGCTGCCGGTTTCGCTGTCGATATTTACCACGCCGCCGGAAGCGTTGCCGTAAAGGGCGGAGTAAGGGCCGCGCAGCACTTCAACCTTATCAACCGAATTGATATCTATATTAGACGTCTGGCCCTGCCCGTCCGGCATGGTGGACGGGATGCCGTCAACATAGACGCGCACGCCGCGCACGCCGTACATGGAACGGCTGCCAAAGCCGCGAACGGAGAGCTGGAGATCCTGTGCGTAGTTCTGTCGATTCTGAATTTGCAGGCCGGGCACGCTGCCCAGCGTTTCTGACAGATTCACCTGTGGCGCGCTGTTGCGCAGCTGCTGACCGCTGACCACGCTGACGGCGGCTGGCGTATCCAGTTCAGAAAGCCCGCTGCGCTGTTTGATGACCATCAGCGAGCTCTCCGGCGTGGAGGCGGCATCCTTCTGCGCGGCGGCAGACTGTGCATGGCTGGTCGCAGGCTGAAGCAGGACCAGCGGCGTCAATAAAAGAGCAGATTTTCTATTCACAGGATTGGTTCGGTTGATCAATTCGTTGCCAGAATGCGTGCAGCCTGACGCCCGATAAAGCTTCTCTGCTGTCGATAAAATCGCCAGCGCAGAAAAAGTATACAAGCTGTTTTGAAACTTGCCTGCTAATCCCCTGCAAAATAAGGGTAATTGCGCTTTCCGCCCGTGCAAACGCCTGTGCGCAGGCTGAGAATAAGATGAAAGTATCAAAAACGTCCGGATTGTAGCACTCAATAACCTGTTTGCAACCGTTGTTAAAGATTTGGCTGAACTGATTCAGCAATAAGCCACAAAATGATAATAGGTTCGTTACATCCCCGCGCGGCGCGGCTTGACCCCGCTTTTTGTGCGGTTTTGCGCTTTTACAGGGCGGATCCAGAGCGAAGGCTATACTTAGGCCATTATCCGTTGTTAAGGGAATATCATGCGCTGGCTGGATCCACTAAAACTTTCCGACCTTTTCCCCACGACGGCTTTACTGATTGCGGCCCCGCTGCTGCTGTCTGCCTGTTCCTCCGGCAATAGCGGTATGGTTTGCGAAGGTAAAGTCGAAACGCTGAGCGGCCAGGTTCTGGGCAATACCGAAGGTAAAATTATCGACCGCTTTACCTCTTTTCACGTCACTATGGACAAGCTGAAGCTGGAAAGCGGCGAGCTTTACTCCAGTAACCCGCAGCAATATATTCCTTCTGCCGTGACCAGAGAGGGCTGGCTGGCGCAGCGGCTTTCCGATACCCGCTTTAGCGTGATCAACGCGCAGCAGGACAGGATGATTACCTTCAGCTGCCCTGCGCGCGCCATCTGAGTGCGCAAACCTGTTTTTATTTTAAGTGCCGAGGGACAGAAATGATCGTCAGTCAGATAGCAAACCGACAAACCTTTTTTGGCCGTGGCAGCCTGAACAAGCTGGTGCCATTGCTAAGCGAAGATCCGCAGCCGACGCTGCTGTTTTGCGCCAACTCATTTTTACAGAGCGAAGCCTGGCAAAAAATAAAAGCCGGGGTGGAGCCGCTGCTGATCGGGATTGAAGTGGTGCGCCACGAAGCATCGCCTGAAGAAATCGACGGCTGGGTGGCACGCTGGCGCGAGCGGGCCGCGCGCGTGGTGGCAATTGGCGGCGGCAGCGTGCTGGACGCCGCTAAAGCCTTTGCCGCCGTAAGTCAGCATCCGTTAAATACTCTGCGCTATCTGGAAAAGGTGGGCGATACGCCGATAAGCGGCAACACGCTGCCCGTGATTGCGGTACCAACCACGGCCGGAACCGGCAGCGAGGCGACGCAAAACGCGGTGGTAACAGATAAAGCCGACATCAAAGTGAAGGCTTCGCTGCGTCACGCCCATTTTGTGCCGCACGTTGCGATCCTCGATCCCGATCTGCTGCGCGGCGCGCCAGACCACGTGCTGGCCTGCTGCGCTATCGACGCTTTCACCCATCTTTTTGAAGCTTATCTGTCTGCCAAAGGCAATCTGTTCAGCCGTCACGCTGCCCTTAGCGGCCTGCGCGCTTTTCTCAGCGCGTGGCCTTATCTGAACGATCCTGGCGAACAGGGCGATTTGGCCCGCGAACAGATGATGATTGCTTCCTGGCAGGGCGGGCTGAGCCTGAGCATGGCCGGGCTGGGCGTAATCCACGGTATTGCAGGCGAGCTGGGCGCGATTAAAGATTATCACCACGGCGAAGTGTGCGGGCGTCTGCTGCTGCCGTTCTTACAGCTGCTGAACGACAGTGAAAATGCGCAACAGCAAAAGCTGATGGACGAGCTGGCCGTCGCGCTTTTCCCCGGTTTTACGCTGCCGCCCGCGCGTATGCTGGCCTCATGGCTACAGGATAAAGCCATCACGCCTTTCTGGCAGGATCCGCCGCCGCTCACGCAGGCCGAGGCCGACTGGATCCTGACACGCGCCAACAGCAAGAACGCGTTGATCGAGTACAGCGAGGCGCAGCTGCGCTTTATGCTGGAGCAGGCGTTCCATATCGCCTGATATTTGCCGTAATCCCGCTTTACCGCCGCGCCCGACAAGCGCGGCGAACTTTGCCTCACCTTTTGCGAAAACGGGCTTTGCCGCTCGTGCCTGACAGAAGCGGCAAACTTTGCCTTACCTTTTGCGACAACAGGCTTTACCGCCGCGCCCGACAGAAGCGGCGAAGCCTGTCAGCTTTCTGCCAGCAAAGCGTAAATTAACCGTTAAACCTCTGCTTCTTAAGAATAATGATATTGTTAAGCGCCCGCCTGCCCCCCAGATTAACGCCATCGACCAGAAAAAATCAGACCTGCAAGGAAATGAAAATGAAAAAGTCAGGCGCTATTGCCCTCTCCGCGCTTTTATTCGCCACCAGCCTGAGCGCGTTTGCCGAGGGGCCACGGCAGGACGGCCAGCCGCCGGTTAAGCATGAGCAGCAGCACGGCAATCCATCGCACGGCAATTCACAACCAGAACAGCACCGCGACCCCCGGCACAACGCGCATCCGGCAGAGCGCCGTCAGGCAGCGCATCCGGAATTCCGCAAGGGCCGCCCGCTGCCGGAAAAATATCGCGGCGAAGGCTATCAGGTAAATGACTGGCATAAACGCGGCCTGAAAGCGCCACCGGCGGGCCATCGCTGGCAGAACATTGATGGTAACTATGTGCTGATTGCCATCGCGACCGGCGCAATCGTCTCGGTGATCGCGCATCACTAACGGCAGTTAATCTGCCTTACCAGACCGATCGGGGGGCTGTCCTTTTTGAACAGCCCTTTTTTATCCCTGTTGAGATGGTCAGGAAAACAGGGGCATTCGTTTAAAAAATCAGCCTGGCCACGCCCAGCCCAACGCCCAGCACCACAAACAGCGCGGCGATTAGCCAGATGGTTTGCGTGTTGAGCGAGGAATGTAGCTCTTTTCTGACGCTTTCTATATCGACTTTCGTGGCGTAGTTCGCTTTGATAACGGCAACGTCAATCAGCAGCTTCTCGACCTTTCCTTCCAGTAGCTTCATCTTTTGCTCCATTTTTTTCTCCCTTTAGCCTAAGCCAGCCTTGATGCGATCATAGGATATGAACAAAAAAACACCAGCGTTTTTTTGCGAGGAAAATGCGGCAATCCTCTGAAATATTGATGAAAATTACTGCAACAAAGAAAAAGAATTTCATTAGTCGGATAGCGGGATTTGGGCAGCGGTCTACTTTGGTGAAAGGGGCAAAAAAGCCAACGGGTGAAATGCGTGAAATGCGTGAAATGCGTGAAAATATGCCGACATCCTGCGATGTCGGCAAGTGGCTTTTAGTGAAAAGCGTTGTTCAGCAGAATAGAGGTAATGACGCCTGTCGCAGCGGCAATCAGCACATAGTTACCGTCGATAGAGGCCCAGCGCTCGCCGCGCGGTGGCTCGTGCAGGCCGCGAGCATGCCAGTCGTTTACCCGGTAATCGTTACCCCGGAAGCGAGGCGGCAACGGCTGGCCGCGATGGAATTCATGCCCCTGCCAGGCAAAACGGTCGCGCTCTTCAAAATGGCGATCGGGGCCATGACCTCTGTGACTATCGAAATCGGGGCCGCGATCCGGGCCACGTCCAGGCCTGTCACGATCGCCCGGGCCGCCGTGTCCTTCATGTCCGCCCTGATGATGCCACGCCTGTCCCGGAGGGCCGTCGGCCTGCGTAACGGTTGAAAAGAGCGAGCTTGCTGAAAATACGGCAATCAACAGCGCCAGGGTCGTTTTTTTCATGGTTATATCCTCGATTTGCTCACGGCTTTTGTCGCACCGTTGAACGACACTATCGTCTAACCCTGGCCTTAAAAATATCGCTAACTGTCTTAAAACCTCTTTAATTACCGTACTTTACCTCGCCCTGACCCTTTCTTAACACTGTGAATGAATTGTGGATCCGCTGCCCGGCAATAATTTGCGTTAAGTCAGGCGGCGCGGTGATTTTCGGCCAGAAATTCGCCGACTTCGTCTGCCTGCACGATAAACGCATTCAGCGCTGCGCTAAAGCCTGTGGCATCCAGAGAGGCCAGCGGCTGTTGGCTGCAAAGCCGCAGAACGTCGTCGCCATCCATCGCCAGCCAGCAGCCGCGCATCGCATTCATCTCAAAATTCAGCGCCAATAGCGTGCGCAAGTGACTTTCCGCAGCGCTTTGCAGATCCTCCAGCCTGCGGTGGAAAATCACGCAGTCGCTGTCCGGCGGCAGTTCGATAATGGCAACCTCGTGCCGGTTGCGCATCAGCGCGCACACGCCGTTTTTCAGGCCCAGGCTAAGATTGAGGCGGCGGCCATACCCGGCCAGGAAGTGATTAAGCTGCTCTGTTGCGTTCATGCCTGTCTCCGTTAGCTTTTAAGCACAAAGTGTTGTTCCTGCCCCTGGCGCAGCGCGCCGGCAAGTTCCGTCGTGGCTTTGGCGATACGCCCTTCCAGCGCATAATTGACCGGTTTATCCTGATCTTCGCCGTAGCTGAAGTTGATTTTCCCCAGGTTACGCTTCATGGAAACCGAAGCGCTGTTGGCGCCGCCAAGCAGAAAAGCGGGCGTGGCGAAGCCGTCCGTTTTTACCTGCGACTTGGTGAAGGCGATGGATTTAAGCCGCAGATTATCGCGGTTGGTCAGCTCGGCCTGCATCTCTTCCGGGCTGTTGCCCTGCTCCAGCCAGCGCTGCTCTAATCTCTCCCGTACCTCGTCCTTCAGCTCCAGCGTGACGGTCGCCTCGGTGCTGACGTTGTCCTGTAGCGCTGCAATCAGGGTTTGCAGCTGGTGGTCGTCCTTCATCAGCTCGCGCATTTTGTTGGCGTTGCTGGCATTCAGGCTGCCGTCGAGCAGATGCGAAAGCTGATGCCACAGCCCGTTGCTGTCGACCTTGCTCAGGTTGGCGTAGGTTGTCTGATATTCGCCGCCCTGCAACAGTTTTTGCCCCCGCTCCGCCGCGCTTTGCTGACGCAGATGCTTATCAAGATCGCGCAACGCGGCCTGCTGTTCGTTGCTTTTTTCGCGGAGATCGCGCGGCGAAAAATGCGCGTCCAGCTTGTCCAGCTTCTGCCTGGGCGTCAGCGGCGTTTCATCGTCTTTATCCTTCAGCGACGCGATAAGCGCCGCCGTAGCCGGATCGCTGAATTTTTTCCCCAGCGTTTCGGTCAGCTTGTCGATATGCACTTCTGCCAGCGGCCGGGCCGTTTTGGTTTCTATCGCCAGGCTCTGCTTTGTCCTGTTATCTATCGAAAGCTGCACGCTGGCGGCCGGCCCGGCGAACATCGGCGTCCGTCCCGTTTCGCCCTTAATCAGCACGCCGGTCGGCAACGCAAAGTTCACGCCCACGCTGGCTTTGTTCAGACCGCGCGGACGGTTATTGCTGCGGCTGATGGCGCTGCTGCTTTCTTTGGTGGTGGCGCCTCTTTCCCGTGTGCCGGAAAGCACGTTAACGCCTGCATAAGCGCCGCCGCCCACGCGGAAGCTGGCAGGCGTATCCTTTTCATGTTTGTTGGTCAACGGCACGCCCGCCGAAGCCAGCGCGGCGGCATTCGCGTCCAGGCTGACGTTCAGCACCTCGCCATGCTTCACGCTGTGATTTATTCCACGGTTGAGCAGCGCCAGCGGATCGAGCGTGCCCTGCGTCAGCCCTTCGATAAAAGCGGGCAGTTCCGCTTCGGTAATCTCGAAGCTGACGCTGTTTTGCTTTTTTAGATCCAGCGGCGTGACGGAGAAGACCCCGCCCAGCCGAACGGCAGGCGCCAGATTGCGCTGCTGATCGACGGCGACATCGTGCGCCGGATCTTTCATATAGCCGGTCAGCAGGTTGTAGCCCAGGCCGGTAAAGGCGGTTAACGCGCCGCCGCCGTCGCGCCCGAAGCTGACGGTCACGCCGCCTTCGCCTCGCGTCAGGCTCATGCTGTAGCCGCGATCCAGACTGCCTCTGCCGCCTACGCCCGCAATGACCTGTGAACCCGGCAGCGCGCTGATGGTGGTTGTTGCGCCGTAAGCCCGGCTGAAAGAAAGGCTTTCGCCCTTATCCATGTCCAGCACCGTGGTTTCCAGCCTGCGGGCAAGCAGCTGCTGATCCTCGGCCTGCATCACGGTGCGGGTGGTGACGTTCATCGCGTGGTTCGTTTTGCTGAACGCTTTGGTCATGGATTTGATGGCGTCGTAGTTGGCCTCCAGCCTGTCGTTCCCGGTAAATCCCTGGCCGGTGAGCTGTTTAAGCGGATTATTTTCCCACTCGTCATCCCGCAGCTCGCGGAACTCTCTCCCCAGCGCCTGCAACGCTTTTTCACGGGGTTCTCCCTGTAAATCCAGCGCGCGCGTCAGGCGCGTCGTTAAATCGTGCATTTTGACGTTGGTCAGGCCGTCGAGGATCAGGCGGGATTTCGTCAGCCCCATCGGATCGTGCTTGTCGCGATTTATCCCTGCCGGGATCGCCTCCGTGGGCTTTTGCCAGGAAAGCGTGACGTTGCTCTCGCGCATCGCCGCCAGGGAGAGCTGCGCGTGATTGCCTTTACCGCTGGGATGCAAGGCGTAAAGCTGTTGCAGCTTGTTCAACAGATCGTCGCCCTGGCTGCTGGCCGGATTCAGGCTGCCGGTCAGCTTATCAAGCTGCCTACCTGCGCCGCTCTGCGCGCCATAATGCTGCTGAAGCAGACCGGCCTGATGCGCGGCGCTGTCTGCCAGCACCGTATTGAATTTTTGCATTTCGCCGAACCAGCCGGGCAAATCTTCCCGCGCGGCCAGCGTTTTCAGCTTCAGGCTGAGCGGCTCTTCCGCCCTGCCTTTTGGCTGACGTTTAAGATGCTGCGTCAGCGCCGCTATCTGCTGCGACTGCTGCTGATAGATCGCCGTCAGGCCCTGACGACCGCCGTGCGCGTGCTGCACAAGATTGCCCAGGTTTTTTAGCGGGCGCGGCGTCTCCAGCGTGGGACGGAATACAAAGGTGCTGAGCCGCGTGCGGAAAGGCGTATGGACTTTGTGTCCGTCGTGACCGGACTGCCCGAAGGTGTTGACCTCGCGCTTGTAGGTAAGACCGGTTTTACTCAATTTGGCATCGCGCGTGGCGGCGCTCAGTCGTTCAAAATGCCGATCGGCCTGATTTTCCGTATCGTGCACGCCCGCAGAAATATCGGCGGAAACCGGATGCCAGTCGTGCTCGTCTCGCGTCAGTACCTGTTTATTATCCCTCTCCAGCAGCAGCGTGCCTTTCTGGTTGCCATAAAATTTAACCGGCAGCGCCTCGGCGGCTTCGCCAAGTTCATCTTTCAGCGGCGCAGGCAGCCGCTCCGCCTGCATGTCGGTAACTTTTCCTTGCTGCCAGCTCTCGGCAGGCAGGCTGAAAACTTTGCCTTTATCGCTCAATATAAACAGGCGGTTTTCCGGGCCAAGCACTATGTCTTTGGCTTTATGCTCAAGCCGATCCTCAGGAAGACGGCTCAGTACCGCACCGGCCTGATTCATCGCCTGGCTCAGCGCCTGACGCGAAAGCGTCTGCGGCAGCCGCTTGTTACGGCGGCTTTCCGTATCAACGTGATGAAAATGGATATCGCCCTGCTCTTCCAGCGTGACGAAACGCCCGTCGTCCAGCGCGCTGGCCGCGACGGTTTTCTGTTTTTTATCCAGACCGGGCATCGCCAGCTCTTCACTGACGCTTTTTTTCACCTGGTGCAGCGCAAAGGTATTCTGCTGAAAATTGATTTTGTTGCTGGCTACGTTGACCTTCAGCCTTTTCAGCTGGTTATCTTTCAGCGCCCAGGCCTGGCCGTCCTGCCCGGCGCGCAGCTGGTCGGCTTTGACCTCTGTCGCTTCCCAGCTGCTGGTCAGCTCGTTAAAGAAGCGCACCTTGCCGTCGTGCAGCGCCAGCTTGCCGTTGGCGCCAATAGAAACAATATCGGTACGGGCCGGCGTGGGTTTTGGCAGGCCTTTCTGGTAATCCATCACCAGGCTGTCGCTGAGGTTCCAGCCGGAGGCCGTCTGCGGCCTGTCTGCATGAGGGTTCAGCGCGATAGCGTGCTGCCTGTCCATGCTGTCTTTTACCACCGCATGCAGCTGGCCGTTTTCGCCGCACAGCAGGCTCTGTACGTGAAAGCGGTCGCCGATAGCGTCGGCGATTTGCTGATGCAGCGCGTCGCGCAGGCTCAGGCTTTGCGCGTCGCCAAAATTAAGCTCGTTCGCCTCGCCGGGGCGGTTTGCCACCAGCAGACGGCCCTGATGATCGGCGGCGATAACCAGGCTGTCGGTCTGCGCTACCGCCGCCAGCGAGGTTTTAGCCGGTATTGGCTGTAGCGTACGGTGTTGCGCTTCCGGGCTGTCGATGCGCGGCAGCAGCTTAATGCTTTGCTGCTTGCTCTCTTCGCTGGCAAGCAGCACGATTGCCTGACCATCCGCCGCCACAGAGGCGCCGCTGATTTTATCGGCAAAGCGCGCGCTCTGCGTTTGCGTCGATAAATGATGCAGATGGCGATCGTCATGGATCAGATAGAGCGAGTTGTCGCCCTGACGTGACAGCTTCGACTGGTCTTTGTCGTCGCCGAAAAGGTCGACCTTCTGCCAGCCTTCTTCATGCGAAGCCAGCTGATAAAGTTTGTTGTCGCTGAGGCAAAATGCGCGGCTGCCGTCGGGCGTCGCCTGATGATGCACGCCGGTAAGCTGGCTGAGTACGGCGGCATCCGGTAGCTTTACCTCGGCTGCTCGTCCGCCGGGGGCATCGCTACGACGAATTTGCACGCTGCCGCCGTCCTCGCTGAACGTCAGCTGGTGGTCAACGACCTCTGCCGCTTTACGCCGGGGAAATGCGCTGCCCGGCGTCTCTTCTCTTGCCCAGGCCGGTTTGCTGTGGGCCACGCCGACCAGCGTATCCCGCGATGAGTGCAGCGACAGCAGTTTACCTTCGTCGCTCAGCAACGCGTGCTGCTGGCCGTTTTTATTGGCCGCCACGCTTTGATAGTGCATTTTGGGATGGCCAACGGTCTGCTTAAGCAGCGCGCGCTGAGCGTCACGGCCCGCAGGCGCGGCGATAGCGGCGTTGCGCTTTGCGGTCAGCTGCACGCCCAGCGAGCCTTTCTCCTCCGGCTGATGCGCCAGCCGGTCGGCCAGCGTTGTCATAATCTCCTGCTCCAGCGCGCCTTCGGCTATAGAGGGAATGGCAACGTCCAGCTGGTTTAGCGGGCGCAGCGGATGGCTTTCCGGGTTGGCTATCGTCGCGCGGGCGTGGTTTTTCTTAAACAGCGGAAGATGGCTAAAGGCACGAAAACGTCCCTGGCCGGGCGCACGCGCCGCGCTGCCCTGCTGCAAACCCGCGGTGTCTGGCGGCTCGCTGCTCTGTAGTGTGCCGCCACCGCGCTGGCTGGGCGAAGCGTCCTGCTGCCGGAGCATGTCATGACGGGTTTGCGATGAAGTGGTGCGCTGTGCGCTGCTTGATGCTGATGCGAAAGCTGTTCTGATCCCCGATAGCACGGTATATCTCCTTAGCCGGAACGTCTGATTAGCCGGAACGTCTGATACCTGAGCTAAGTGGCGGAAAATACAGTGGAGTTCCGCTGTCACTGATTATTCATATTGATAAGCGATGCAAACGACGCAGCCTGGCGATCCTTGATAACCGTTTGATATATAGGTTAAAGGCGTAAAGCTGGCTAAATACACAGAAGTGGCCCGCATAACGTTGGATTTTTTTCTGATATAACGGGAAAGGCGGTTCAGGCATAAAAAAGGAGAGGCGTTGCGCCTCTCCTGTTACCGCTAGTGCTTCAGCGTTTCGCGCACTTTTTTCACGTCGTCGGCTTTCACCGCAGCGGCTTTATTGCTCCAGCCCTGACGGATAAAGGTAGCCAGCTGCGCGACCTCCTCGTCGTTCAGGCGGGCAGCAAAGCCCGGCATCGCCAGCGTGGAAGGCGCTTTCGCCGTAGAAGGCTGCTGTGCGCCGGCCAGAATGGTATGGATAAGCCCTGTCGGATCGCCTGCGTTAACGATAGTGGCCTGATCCAGCTGCGGGAAGACGCCAGGCGCGCCCTTGCCCGTCACAAAATGGCAGGCGCCGCAGTTATCCAGATAGAGACGCTCGCCGGTGGTCAGGTTTTTGGCCGCCGTCAGCTTAGCCTCCGTCGCGCTGGCCGCTTTGTCGTCACCGGCAGGCAGTGAAGGATTGCCGCCCAGGAACTTCAGATAGGCCGTGATCGCTTTCAGATCTGCCTCGCTCATATAAGAGGTGCTGTGCTCCACCACCGAGGTCATCTCGCCGCCTACCGCAGCCTTATCGTTGCGGCCCGTCGCCAGGTAATCGATGGTTTCCTGCTCCGTCCAGCGCGGTAAGCCGCGCAGCGAAGGCACTTCCCAGTCGTTCAGACTGCCGCCGGCAAGGAAATCCTTGTCGCCGCTGTCGAGCGCCTTTTCGTTCATGCCCAGTCCGCGAGGCGTGTGGCAGCTGCCGCAGTGGCCCAGGCTTTCGACGATATAGGCGCCGCGATTAACCTCGGCCGAAGCGCCGCCAATCGGCCGGAAAGGCTTATCGGAAGCAAAGGCCCAGTTCCAGAAGCGCATGCCCCAACGCTGGCTGAACGGAAAGCTCAGATCGGTTTCCGGCGGCTGTTCCGCGCTCGGCTTCACGCCCTGCATAAAATAGGCGTAAAGCGCGTGCATATCCTCGTCGCTGATTTTAGCGTAATCAGGATAAGGCATAGCCGGATACAGCCGCTTGCCGTCAGGCAGCACGCCTTTACGTACCGCGTCGGAAAACTGCTGTTCGCTGTAATTACCGATGCCATGCTCTTTATCCGGCGTGATATTGGTCGAATAAATGGTGCCCAGGTTTGACTCGATCGCCAGGCCGCCGGAAAAAGCCGGTTTGCCGGGCAGCGAGTGGCAGGCGCTGCAGTCGCCCAGGCGTGAAAGATACTCGCCCTGTTTAATCAGTTCGCCGTTGTCTGCCGGAGCCGCCAGCGCCGAACCTGCACTGAGCAGCACGGCATTGGCGAGTAAAAAATGTTTAATCTTCATCGTCGCTTACGCCTGTACCATTGGACCGGGATTTTTCAGATAGATATCTTTGATTGCCTGCGCCGCCATCAGCGTCAGCGCGCCGATGGTATCGGTCGGGTTCGCCTGGAAGTTTTGCGGGAAAGCGTTGCCGCCCGGCACAAAGACGTTATGCACATCCCAGCTTTGCAGATACTTGTTCAGCGCCGAGGTTTTAGGGTTATCGCCCATTACTGCACCGCCCACGTTATGGGTCGAGACGTATTTGGTCAGGTCAAAATGCGCGTCCATCGGCAGGAAGCTTTCGCTGTAGCTGTCCGGGTTCAGCTCTTTGGTGATGTTGCTGACCACGCCTTTCAGATACTGCTGCAGCTTCAGCTCGTTCTGTTTCCAGTCGAAGGTCATACGCAGCAGCGGATAGCCGTATTCATCCTTGTAGTTCGGATCCAGATCGAGATAGATATCGCGATAGGACTGGCAGGTAGTGGTAATGCTGATTTTCATCGAATGGCCGTACCACTCTTCCAGCCCCTCTTTCCAGCCGGTTCCCCACGACGGCGTGCCTTTTGGCAGCGCGGTGCTGATTGGCGTGCCGGTAGCCTGCGAACTGTGAATTTTCGCGCCGCCGATAAAGCCCAGCGACGGGCCGTCAAAGTTGCCCGGCGAAATATCGTTAATCATCTGGCCGGTAGCGCCAGCCGTAGCGAACGGATTAAAGTTTTTGTCTTTGAAGAACAGCGTGGCGCCGCCGTTGCTCAGGAAAGCGTAGTTACGACCAATCACGCCCTCTTCGGTGATAGGGTTGTAAGGTTGACCGATGCCGGACAGCAGCATCAGGCGAACGTTACAGAACTGGAAGCTGCTCAATACCACGATTTTCGCGGGCTGGAAGCACTCGTTGCCCTGCGCATCGATATAAATCACGCCCTTAGCCGTTTTCTTATCGTCATGCAGCACCACTTTCATCACGTTGGCGTGCACTTCATAAGAGAAGTTATCCATGCGCTTAAGCGCATCCATAACGGCGGTCTGCGGCGAGGCTTTGGAGTAGTTCAGGCACGGATATTTACTGCAGTAACCGCAGTAGTTACAGGGCGCGATCTGGTTGCCGTAAGGGTTGGTCCAGGCACGGGAAACGCAGGCGGACGGGTTAGGGAACGGGTGATAGCCGAGCTTTTTCGCCGCTTTCGCAAACATGCTGGTATTAAGCGTATCTTCCAGAGGCGGCAGCGGGTAAGGCTCTGAGCGCGGCCCTTCAAACGGGTCGCCGCCTTCCAGGATCTGCCCGCGCAGGTTGCCGGTATTGCCGGACTGGCCGCAGATATTTTCAAATTTGGTGTAATACGGCTCGATTTCATCCCAGGTGAACGGGAAATCCATGATGCGCATATCTTCCTGCAGGATGCCTGGCTTGTAGGCCTGATCCGCATAGGTTTTCAGCTTCAGATCGGTTGGCGTTGGACGGATCAGCACCGCCGTCCAGTGCAGGCCGGAACCGCCCACGCCCGTACCTGGCGCAAAAGCGCCCCATTTACGCGTCGGCAGCGCCGTCTGGCTCATGTTGTAACGCACGGTCACCGCCGCTTCCGCCGGGGTCGCCATCACTTTATTACGCACGGCGTAGGCGTATTCATCGGCCGGTTTAGGATAGGCGAACTCTTCATATCCCCGATCGCCGCCGCGTTCCAGCGCGCGCACTTTTAATCCGGCCATCGCCAGCTCGATGCTCATCAGCGAGCCAGCCCAGCCCAGGCCGACGACTACAACGTCGACTTCTTCTTTATTGATTGTTGCCATTTTTAATCCTGCCAGTCTGTAATCAGAGAAAAACTCAGGCTCGCTCGCCTTTAATGCTTATCGGGCCCAGCGGATACGGCACGTTGTGCTGCTTCACCCATTCCATATAGCTGGCGCGCGCGCCGGGGAAGCCGATGGCAATCCAGGCTTTCATCCCTTTATTGCCGCCATACATCGGATCGGAGAGGTAGCCATGCTTGGTATTGGAGAGTAATTCGCTGAAGAATTGCGATCCCTGCAGGGCGCTTTCGCCCAGGTCGGCAAAGACGATCTGGTTTTTCTGCACCTGAGTCAGTACGGCTTCACGATCGGCTATTTCCAGCTCGTGGAACGCCTTCTGATGCTGCTGCTGGCACCAGCTGTTGACCAGCCGAATACCGGTTTGCAGGATTTGCTGCGGACGGAACGGGATTTGATACCCCATGGTGGCCGGCGCATGAGGGTTGAACGGCCCCTGCATATAGATTTCGCTGCCCATATCGCCATGCATTTGCTGATCGATAAAAATCGGCACGTTGGTTTCCAGCGCGCCTGGCGCCTTGCCTTTGCCACCGGCCGGGATCAGGCGATCGCAGGCGGCCATCACGAATTGCCATTCGTCGGCAGAAAAAAAGATGGGTTTATAATCGAGCAGCTCGGGTGCGGCCATTTCAGCAGCCTGCGCCGCCGTTAATCCTTTAAAGACCAGCTCGCCGAGCGGTAATGCTAACAGCGACCCCAGTAAAAACTTGCGCCGGGTAGTTTCTTTTTGTAGCAACATAACATTACGACTCTCACATGATAATAAAATGTAATTTGAGTTAATAGATTTTGTTATCGACCAGAAAAAAAGTAATGTTATGGATAAAATTATTTCTAAATGTAAAAATTAAACTCTAATTATTTTTAGTTAAGCTTTATAACTTTGTTATAAAACTGCAATAGAATTGATACCCGAGTGTTGTGTACAAAAAAAGCGCTTCGCCATTCCTTTCCTGCCCGATTAAGGCACTATTTCCTTATAACCGCTTAAAAATAATTCAGATAAGTGATAATGCCCACACTGAACAGACGGGAAAAATTATTCAGTGGTGATGAGAATGAGAATGAATCGATACCACATTATTGCTTCCGTTCTCCACCGTATTGCTATCGGGTGCAAACCGGGCGTTATAGCGCAGGCGAAATGCGTGCATTTCCTGCGCGTCCGGCTCCAGCTCGCGTAAAAATTTCAGCGCCAGCCGAACGTGTTCGCTGGAAAGCTCGGTCGGCAGCCAGGCTTCGCGCAGTACGCCACGCCAGAAAGCGATATTTTCTTCCGATTCATCCACCAGGCAAAGCTGCCAGATTAGCAGCACGCTTGCCGCATTGCTTAAATGCGCCTCGTTATCGCGAGAAAGATAGGCAACAAACTCTTCTCCGGCCGTTCGCCCCATCAGGCTGAGCAATGATTCAACGTAGACCGGATCGATATTCAGCCGCTTCGTCAGCGCGCTGGTCGCGCGGCGGGATCGTGAATTCAGCACGCGAAAGCCAATAATAAAAACCACCACCAAAGTCAGAAGCATCAGCCAGATCATTTTTTTACCGGGAATTGCGGGCACAGGGGGCGTCAGAGTAACAGCAGCAATGTGGCGAGGCAACCGCGTAGAAAAGCTGCCCGCAGGCAGCTTAAGCGCTACTTTTGCCAGCTGGCGCGATGGTCGACGCAGGCCGCGACCGCCAGCCTTAACGCCGCTTCGGGCGTTTCCTCCGCCAGCGGCACGCTCAGCTCGTCTACTTTCGTCCAGACGGCCCAGGACAGCTGCCCGATTTGGTGCTGCAATGAGATATGCACCAGAACCAGCGCGGCGCGTCCGGTTTGATCGGCCAGAATAGCGTATTTGAGAAATTCGCCCTGTTCGTCATTAAGATAAAGAACTTTTATTTGTTCCAGCATTGTCATCCTGATCTCCTTATGGTCTGACAGCGGCTGAATAATAAATGACTTCCCCTTCTTTACCTATAGATAACGTTCTGGCGCATCGTCAGGCATTTACTGACATTAATATGAACTTTAAAGAAGCAGTATTTTTTATTTCGCCTTATCAGCACATCATTGTTATCAGGCGGCCTGTTAACCGCCGATAATAACAAATCAGTTACCGGCTTCTTCCAGCACTTTGTGGATCACGGCGGAAAGCTCGTTGATCTCAAATTTAGCCACGTAGCCGTTGGCGCCGACTTTACGCACGTGGTCTTCGTTAGCGCTGCCCGAAAGCGAAGAGTGGATCACTACCGGGATATTTTTCAGGCCCAGATCGCTCTTGATATTGCGCGTTAAGGTAAAACCGTCCATTTCCGGCATTTCAAGGTCGGTTAATACCATCGCGATTTTGTCGTGAATGGAAACGCCTTCCGTCATCGCCTGCTGCGCCATCAGCTTGATTTTTTCCCAGGCTTCGAGGCCCGTGGTGTGCATAACGGCAGGGATGCCCATCACCTTCAGACCCTGCTCCAGCATCTGGCGCGCGACCTTAGAGTCTTCCGCTACGATAGCGACCGATCCGGGCCTGATATTAAACTCTTTCACCTTAACGTCTTCTGCTTTTACGTCCCGCACGGAAGGAATAACGTCATGCAGGATCTGCTCTACGTCCAGCACCATCGCCATGCTGTTAGTTTTGTCATCCAGGCAGGCAATGCTGGTGATATTACGGCTGCTGATACCGGATTCTGCCGTATGGATCTGGCTCCAGTTCAGGCGCACGATATCGTCCACGGATTCCACGGCGAAAGCCTGCGTGCTGCGGGCATATTCGGTAACCAGCAGCAGGTTTAAGCCTGTTTCCGGCGTGCAGCCTGCAACGGCCGGCAGATCGATAACCGGGATAAACTGGCCGCGAATGTTCGCCATGCCCAGCAGAGGTGATTTCATACCCGCCGCTTTGGTAATAGTCGGCATAGGGACGATCTCGCGCAGCTTAAACACGTTAATACCGAAAAGTTCTGATTTCGCATCGTTCTGATCTGAGCCTAAACGGAATAACAGAAGCTCAAACTTGTTGGATAAGGCGAGATTCGCTCTCTCATCAATCTCTTTCTGGAAATTATCCATTACTACCTCTGGGTTGCCTGACTGTTTGTACGCTGGTAAGCGGCGCACAACGGCACGCGGCTTATCACTCTGTGAGTGTTATCGGCACCGGTGAAGAAAAGTACAGGGCAACAAAGAAAGGGTGAACCGAATTAATTACTAAGCGTTAAAGCCAGACAGCCGCAGCGCAGGGAATCAACGCCGGGCCTTACCGGCTCACGGGTTGACTGACTGAACGACTGACAATAACTGCTGACAATGACTGAATGAATGACGGCGGCTGGCCGAGTGATTCTGTGTCGTGACGATTATGTATAAGGTACTGGCTTGATAACGTCTTTAACTAACGGTTAGTTCGACAGCAGTCCGGGCCGTTTTTTAACGCATTGTATTTTCTGAAGGCGGCTGGCGGCTTATGGTATTTTTTAGCAAAAATGCGGGTAAACGTCTGCTGAGATTCATAGCCGTATTTTTGTGAGATAGTCATCACCGTTTCGGTGGTTTTGATTAAGTCCCCTGCCGCCAGCGCCAGTTTGGTGTCGCGAATGTAGTTGCCCAGATTTTTGCCCATCACGCGCTGAAACATCCTCTGCAAATGCCATTTTGAATAGCCTGCCTTTTCCGCCACGTCGTCGATTTTTAACGGCCGATGGATGTTGGCGTCTGTCCAGGCCGCCAGCTCATAAATGATGATCTGCTCTCGCTGCATTGTCTTTTCTCTTCTGCCGCTATCGTCTTTAGTATGTTGTAATTAAATAGAGTTATATGCCGGTTTTAGCTTGTTCAGGGCTTATATAGCCATAGCGTGAGGAAGCATAGCAGCTAAGGTTCGGGACATTTATAGGCCATATGGAGTTAAAGCTATGAATGCTGCTCATTAATCGGCAACGTGCTGATGGCAGCAATGTTTCCCCTGCCGCCGATAAAAAATTTGCCTCAGCCATTTTCTTTCCCGCCTGCCACTTAGCGCACGCCCTGCTTACCCAATATTTCTGAGTACGGTTCATTTTGGCAGGGTAAAAAATGCCGCTACAGCATTAAGTGCTTTTGCCGCTGGCCGATGCCGCTTTGCTTATCGTCAAAACAGCGTTATAAATATTGCTGCCTTGAGCGGCCTGGTAAATAGCTGCCAGCATACTCATCTCAGGAGCTTCCGTGCCTTATTTAATACTCGGTTTCCCTTTCTGGCCATTGGGCTGGTATTAGTTTATTCAGGCCGGAGGAAAAAAGAGAAAAATTACTTTGTTCCCGCTTTCGTGATGCCGATCGCCGCTTTTGTCAATATCGTTATCGGGCTGGGTATGGGCTAAAGGACTGCTTGTGCAAAGAAAAGGAGAATTCAATGCAAATTATCTATCCCAGCGAGTTATTTCAACCAAAACGTCCTGATGAAGCCTTTGCGCAAGAGTATTATTGCGCGCGTGAAAAAGGTCTGCATTGCCTGCTGTTGTCGTCAGATGCGGCGGCTATGGGCGATTATCATTTTTCCTCGCCTTTTCTGTCCGACCACATAATTTGGCGCGGCTGGATGATGTCGGCACCGGAATATCGGCAGCTGCATCATGCCGTAACCGTGCGTGGGGCCGCGATGATGATGTCGCCAGAAGAGTATCTTCGCTGCCATCATTTGCCGGGCTGGTATAATCTTTGCCGCGATTTCACGCCGGAAACGAGAGTTGTTCATCCCGATGTAGATTTTGATGCCCTGCTGGCTGAGCTACAGTGGCCCGTCTGTTTTGTCAAAGACTACGTAAAATCTTTAACCACGTCCCGAGGATCGGTTGCGCATAACGCCAATGAGATCCGCGAGATTGTTCAGCTGCTGAAAAAATTTCGTGGCGAAATCGAAGGCGGTATTTGCCTGCGTCGTTTTGAATCTTTTAAACCTCACAGTGAAAAGCGCTATTTTGTGCTGAACAAACAGGTTTACGCCGCCGACGGCGATGTATCGACAAGCGTAAGAGAGATAGCCAGCCGGATAGACAGCTCGTTTTTTACGATAGATATGATTGAGAATACGCTCGGAGAACCACGGCTGGTGGAAATTGGCGACGGGCAGGTTTCAGATCTTAAGGAGTGGCCGGTCACGCGGTTTGTAGAGATGCTGGCGAAGCAGATGGAATAAATTCAATAATATAAGAATAGAGAGTTATGGCCTGGATCTACAATGTAATAACCAAGAAATTCTCCCGCAATGGCGACTATAAATTTAGCGCTGAGTATGCGGGATCGCCGGGTTACATAGACAACCCTGATTATGAGTGCGTTAAGAATAAAGGGCCGCTGCCGCGCGGCAATTATCATATAACTGGCCCGGTTGCAGTTCACCCTACGGCAGGAAGATATGTTATCAGGTTTAATCACATAGCGGGAACAACATGTGCGGGCGTGAGGGTTTTTTGATTCATGGTGGTAATGGCAGAGGAACCGCATCCAATGGCTGTATTATTTTGATGCGGGGATACAGGGAAAAGATAATAGAAAGCGGCGATAAGGAGCTGATTGTACAATGAAAAAATTCACAACCGCTCTTCTTATATTGCTGCTCAGCGCTTGCGCATTAAATAGCTCAGAGGATAAGCTTTACAGAAAGGTGTTAATGGCCATTAATGAACAGAAAACCGAAAAATTCTCTGATACGGATTACGAGAACATATTAGAGTACTTATCTAAAGGACAGGATCGCTGGATAAATCCTTACCCTGCGCTCGACAAAGAACCCTTTTTAAGCATCACTTATTTTCAGGAAGGATTACATATTTCGATGGCTGAAGCATTGATAAACAATACCACAGGAACATTACAATATCTCAACAAAGACAATATCGAGCATATTTGCGGAATTCCCTTTATTGAACCAACAGTTGAAGAAATAGATGTATATTACATTAAAGCACGAGCGGCGCTGAAAGTAGCTTCTGCTAAAAGCGGTTGGAAGGAACTTTGTATTTTACAACTTGAAAATTCATACTCTGGATTTCAGAATATGGTTCGTCCTACAGAGGGCAAAGCATTTTGCTCAAAAGCCATTTTTTACAAATTTTGAAGCAACCATAACATTGACCGGAGAAAACAATGTTTAAATATAAAAGGATTGGAGCAATTTTAGTTTTTTTTAATATCAGCATATTGCATATGGATTGCTGCAAGGCCAACCAAAATAGTCAGAGTAGATAATGGTGCTGTTTTTGTAGAGCACTTACCAATGACTACTGAAGGAAAAATAAAATGGTGGTTAAAAAACAGAGAATTACTTCAGAATAAATCTCAAATTATTAATACTCCTGATAACTTCACAGTTATCGTCATGAATTTCAATGGTTACGAGAAACTTCCCAAAGGCACCAGAGATGGTTCAATAGATGACTATACCTGCTTTGATGATACGAATGGCGAGCATAATAATTGTGTGTATAACAGCATCGCATTTGTTGTTAGAGGAAGCATAGATGGAAAAGCATTTATAAATATAGGTGATAAAACGTATATCCAGAGCTCTGATGGCAAGGTATCCTTAAAATAACAAAACAGGATACTTTGCATAAAAATACATTATAGTTTAGATAAGCTACCTTAACAGTTGAACTGTATCGGATTCATTGAGCAAGTCTCAAATTGATGCTCCTCAGAACATTGTCGATGATCAAAGTTCTAATTTCTCCAGTATGTACCTGCAGCTTCTCCCTGAACCTGGAGTCATTCAAGATCTGCTCAAACTCTAATTTAACCTCGTCATTAAACGTCTCAAACGATACCAGCCAATTCTGCTCGTCTTCCTTGATCTTCCAGCTAATAATAGTACTCATCCAATAAAGTCCATTTCTGATTACCCATTCAGAAACCATTTTTCTATGTTTTTTTTCACAACATTACCATCCCGAAAGTAATGCGACAAAAAGGAGAAACTTAACTTACTAGTTTCAAATCATAAAATCGCTCAGTAAATTAAATTTAAACATCAAAAAAAACAATCTGTTGTTAAATATAAGATTTCATATAAAAATTTGACGGTGGTTTTTATTGCCTATATTCGGATCCACTTTTATTAATATTTTTTTCGAAAGCCTCACAGAAAACAAAAATAAGATTATACAGTTTATTGTTTTGCGCGTAGATGTGCAACCGTGATACCCATTTAAGGTATGAGATGAGAAAATGATTAAGAGGAGTGATTTATTGACTGAAATTCAGCAAGAATATGTGCCTCCGGTCAAAAACACTGCATGGCGGGCAGCGTTAATCAGGAAGGCATTAAGGATTTCCGCTTTCAAGATTTGCAACACACCTGGGCGAGCTGGCTCATTCAGGCCGGAGTGCCGCTTTCTGCCTTACAGGAAATGGGTGGCTGGGAGTCGATAGAAATGGTGCGCCGGTATGCGCATCTGGCACCGAACCATCTGACCGAGCATGCGCGTAAAATTGACTCACTTTTGGGGAGTGACGACACAAATACGACACAAGGAGGAAATCAGGTGGGATTGAAACTAGCGTAAGCTATTGAAAAGTAATGGTACGCCCTACAGGATTGTGTAATAAATCATATCACCATGTAAATTAAAGACATTTACCCAATCAATAATTTAACATACCCCCAAAAGTACCCCCAATTAATTTAGAGTCACTTTCTATTGGGTGTTTTTTTGAGCAGTCTTTTAGGCTGGGTCTAGTTTTTGCTCCTACTAAATTTTCTAATCCTTCATAACACTCCTTCGTTAAATATTATCACCCAGCTTAATATTGTCTGTTACTTACTTCAAATTTACTTATATTCCTATGTTGTAATTTAAGCATTTTTTTGCACTTCTAACTCGTCATGTGGGGCTAAAAAGCGTTTAACAGTGAATGATGTTACATACAGCTTCGATAGCGCCTGTAATGTACTCATCTTTATCATCCACGTTCCTAATTAAAAGGAAGATGTCCGCTATGAGCGAGAAGCGGAAGTTCATCCTTTTATGTTGATGAAGATTTCACGAACAATCCAAAGTGTTAATTAATGGGGAGCAGGTCAAGGCGTTTTAACGTCCCATATGTCACATGAGACGATTTTGCGCGATAGAATTTACGGCTTATCAGGAGTCATTCTTGAGCTCCTATTCCTCTGAAAACATAATTAGCCATATCTGTGACCTGCTCTTCGTTAGTAAGGTATGCGAATATTAATCTGAGTCCATTTTCCCAAACTCTGTCAAGCCGACAACTGAACCACCAGCAACATGAGCTTGCAAACCCGCTTCCTGCATTTCACTCAGATCCACTGCTTGACTATCCTCTAATCCAATAGAGAACATAGGATAGGCCCAGTTCCAATGCTGATCAGGAATCAAACTATTATTCTCAATCTTAAAAAAACTGACCATGAGATGATGGTTCCCCTGAATTGCCTCGTCATCATAGATGTTTGCCAGTACACCAAATTGCTTGTAGCCTGCTTGTTCATTCTCGTACATTTTTATCTTCGTGCCGTTTCTGATCATCCAAAAAGAATGGTTCCCAATGGCATCAGTGGCTTGCCAGTTGGATTCGTCAATTTCCCAATCAAGGTATTGTTTATAATTTGGCTGAGGTTTTAGTTTTTTGTCATTACTAAACCAATGTATTGGAGGGAGTGCAGGTTGAAGTCCTTTCGGCAGGGGGGATTGACCCGCGGCAATGGAATGCATGATCTTTGTCATTGATGGAAGCCCCATTAAATGCCATACATCATGTTTATCCTTTTTAAGGATAAGAAGCCCTTTAGATACGCCATCCGCGTAAGTTGACTTTAAACGGATTAGTATGTCCTTGTTACCGTCTTTATCGAGGTCTTCAATGTTCATTGAAGATGCCACGACTTCATCATTCTCTGCGCCTGGGATAATTGCCCAGTACCCAATATCGTAGAATCCTGGTCTGCCAATCACTTTATCTATTAAACTCTGTCCAGAGGGTTCGAAGATCATCAGGAAGCGGCTAAGGGCACCATTAGCGCTCACAGCTTTTCCGTAGACTACTACGGAATTTGATGTGCTTAGGTCGAGTGACTCACTTGTCACTGAGTCAAATACCACAGAGGTCAAATTTGTGGCAAGTTGCTGCTGCATGCAGGCTCGAGCCATTTCTACTAATTTTTCGCGAACATCAGAAGATCGTATAGGTTGTGAAGTAAAATGGAAAAGCCCTATTATAACCACTACACCTAGTATTCCCGATATAACGTAACCTAGAACCTGCTCTTTGACCAATTTCACAACACTCATCAATATCTCCTTCAACTTCACTTTAGCGCCTTAGTACTTTTAAAGTTGCCATGCTGAAATCCGTTAATTATTAATTCACTCTCGATGACAATACCAATCCTGCCAGACCTAATATTAATTTCCGTCTAAGCGCACGAAAATATTACAGCCAGTAGAAGCAGAATTGTCAGGTACTGCTTAATGATTTTCACCCATCTGTGCTTGGTAAGTTAAAATCGCGGTGTTCAACTCTTCAACATAGCGCTCAAATTCACATGAGACATACATGAGAAATTTTTCATCCATCAGTACATTATTAAAAATAGTCATTGAAATACCAGCATTCTCAGCCTTAGCGCGATGAATGGCTCGCAAGAGTCGCTTTTGAGCGTCATTTTTTTTGGTTTGCTTGCATGAAAGCATTTTATAGTTATCTGCAACACCATCGCTATGAGCCATGATGTTTCTGATCACCGATAGATGATCGATATCCTTAATGTTTTCACCGCCGAAATTCTGCTTGAGGCGTTTATGGCAATCCTCAACTGTCTTGTATTTTTTATCCGTAATTTTACATGATAGGTGATCCATAAGTTCTAGACAATCAACCATACGGTGTTCAAACAGACCAAAAATGGTAAGAAAAGCTGAGCGACGGGTAAGTTGCGCTATCAGATGCTTATATTCAGATTTAACTTCATTTTCATCATACCCTATGCATGATCCACAGGAATAGTATGTGCGTTGATACGTTGAAACCCCTCCATCTTCATGATGTCTTTCATCTTGAAACTCTCCAGACTCAATGGTCCCGGGCTTATCGGCATCGTTTAGCACACGGGATATATTTGTTTCTGCCTGCTCCGCAAGCATTTTCATTACGGGAATTGAGGCGGTCGCTCCCCATAACTTCGCGTTAAAGTAAAATTTTGCCACACTCTAAATTTCCATTAAAAACAGATTATTGACCTCAGATTCTATCGCTAAACTAGTAAGTATCCTACTCAAATTGGCCATGTGCTTTTGTTATCTGGCCTAACAAGCCGTAATGTTGTAGTGGCTCATTAAATTTGGTAATCCGAACAAAGGTACACCACGTCCGCTCCTGGCACAAAGCGGACTGAAAAGTAGGTCAATGTCCGCTATGAGCGAAAAGCGGACATTGAAGTAGTATTACTGGCAGTGATGAATAATCTTCACAGGGATTATTGCCCTGGAGCATAGTCGCAGTCACATAATGATTCGAGAGTGCAGCTCTTAAATAACGGCGAAGCTATGTGCCCGGGTTAATTTCCGCCAGTAGCCAACGCTCGAAGACATTCAGCGCCGTCTCATTAATGCCTGTTTCAGCCGGTTTAATTAAACAAAACTTTTTACTGAGTGAGATAGATTCAGGCCAGGGGGCAACAAGCTCCCCGCTATTTAACTCTTTTTCGACATACATGCGCGGCACTATTGCGACGCCTTGTCCTGATAGCGCAGCGGCGATAGACATTTCATGAAGATCATAGCGGACTCCCTGCGCTGGATTATCGAGTTCGATCCTGGTTTCCTGCGCATAGCATTGCCATGCCTGCGGATTCTGACGACGGTGAATCCGTGGCAGTTTGTTAAGTTGCGCGTTGTGTTCTTTGCTTTTTACCAGCGCTGGATGACATACAGGTAGCAGCGTTTCCTGGAAAAGAAACTGCATATGCATACCTGCCCATGCCGGATGATCAAAATGAACTGCGGCGTCAAAACCACTGCCGGTGAGAATAAAAGGATCGGTTCTGGCGACAATATTCACTGTGATATCTGGATACTGAGTGTAAAAGCTGTTCAGGCGGGGGATCAGCCAGCGGCACGTAAAGGTCGGCAGAGCGGCAATATCCAGATTTTTACTGCCTTCAGGCATACCCATGATTGATTGTGTATCTCTTTCGAGCCGCTCAAGCGTTTCGCGTATCTGATATGCATAGCGGGCGCCAACCGGATTGAGCTTAACGCGACTGCCGGTACGATCAAATAATCTGCAGTTCAGCATGGACTCAAGGCGTGCGATTTGCCGACTGATTGCGCCCTCGGTTAGTGATAACTCCTGCGCCGCGCGCGCAAAATTACCGTGCTTTGCTGCAGCCTCAAAGGCCAGCAGGGAGCGGCTACTGGGAATTTTCATGGGCATTATCGTGGCCTTAAATGTCTATGCGTAACTTGTTTCAATGACAAAAGCTCACTGAGTCATGAAATAATGTCGATTTTAACAGGGAAATAACTTGTTTAACATGATGAAAAGTCATCAGGTAGGATGTTGCTCGCCTACAATTTTTATGAGGTATTCATGCACTCTGTTATTTTTCCAACCTGTCAGATTGGTGGTTACCAGGTCATCGCGCTGAGCGATGGCACAATGGAAGCCACGCTTGATTTACTTTCAGGCATTGAGATCGCTGAGGCTGAGGGTATCCAGCGCAATGCCGGGATCGAGAAGTACGGGCGTATCCATATCAACTGCTATCTCATTCGCGGATGCGGGCGCACCATCCTGGTTGACACCGGTGCGGGCGGGCGCGACAACGTGGGAGGGCAGCTCCGGTTGAAACTTGCGATGCTCGACATCTGCCCTGATGACATAGACACGATATTATTGACGCACGGCCATCCCGATCATATTGGCGGTCTGCTGCATGAAAATGGAGAGCCAGTTTATAAAAAAGCTGAGCTCCACCTGCATCCGCTCGAAATTGCACACTGGCAGGACAATGAAAAACAACAGGCAGCCAGCGAGCGCGGCAAACGTAATTTCACACTGGTTCGCAAGACCTTAGACGCCTATGCCGGAAGGATATGTTTGCTTGATGAGAGTGAAGTAATGCAGGGAATTCGTCCTGTATGGCTGCCGGGCCATACACCAGGGCATACCGGATTTCGTATTCATTCCGATAAAAAAGAGTTGTTAATATGGGGCGATATCGTTCATTTCCCACATATTCAGTCATCACATCCCACTGTATCAATCATGTTTGATGTCGATCCTATGCAGGCCGAAGAGACAAGGAAAAAAACGTTGAAACAGGCTGTAGATGAAAAATTGATAATTGCCGGCATGCATCTGGATCAGGCAGGATTCTCCTGCTTCAAGCAGTCCGGGGAGGCCTATTTCCTTTGCAAGTTACATCAGGAATAGCAAAAAAATATCCCCGTTACCAATAGATAAAAGAAAATCTAACAAGCTTTCACAATGCCTGGCAACAGGTCCTTTAAGTGTGCAACGTCCGCTTCTGGCACAAAGCGGACAAATAAAGTTCATTGCTTATTGTGCCTGTAAAAATTTTTCGATATACAAGTGTCGCTTTATAACTGATCCAGAATTTTTTATATGTCTTATATATGCTAAAAGATCTGGCTCACTAAGAAGGTAAACGCATGCTGAGACATTGTTTCGCGCTCGCATTATTTATAAGCAAAAACGTGTCGTTCAGTTGGTTCAGTTGGTTCAATTTGTAAAGGCAGTTGTTTTAAAAGGACTAATTTCTAGAAATTGAACCAACATATCCCCGGATTGAACCAACAACGGGGCTACCTGAACCAACAAATCCTTGTGTCTTACATTGTCTTACGATGATAAAATAGCCGCCTGTTCCCTCAACGTGGTGCGTCATGAGCAAATCCTTGTCCGTTACCTTCCGCGTTCCTGCTGAGTTAAGTGCTGCCTTTACCAATGCTGTTGGCGCCTCTGGTGGCGATAAAACCGCATGGCTTGTCGATGCCATCAGGCAGAAGCTGAGCCTGCCAGAGAGTAATCCTGACGCTCGCTTAATGTCGCTGGTGGAACGTATGGAAGTGGCCGCCGCTGCTCTTATCGTCGGTAAGCAGGGTGTGCCGGGACATTCATATGATGAAGCTGCGGTAATTCGCATAGTTGCGGAGACTATCAATCAGGGCTTTAACAATGGTCGCATCATTGCAGAGCGACTCAACGATGCAGGCTATCAGACAAAAGCTGGTAAGGCGTGGACTAAGGATATTTACAGCGCATGGAAACGTCAGGCAGACCATAAAACAAAAGTCGGTGCAGCCATGCCCAGAAATGAGTAACCTGAATGGGTAGGCTTGTTGATGTTGCATGGATGGAAAATGAAAAAACGCTTTTGGCTAGTTCCGGGTATTGTGTTTGTTACTGTGTTCTTTGGAATGAAAGCTCTATTGGGAGGTGGGTGTTCAGATGGCTGGCAGTCATCGTCGATTGGTATACAGGGAGCGTGCTCACATCATGGCGGCGTTGGAGGCGGAGGGGGAATATCGCTTATTTGTGCCCTAGCTCTGGCTGGCTATAGCTTTTACAGATTAGACAAAGCGGAAGCCAAAAAAAACCGTAGGATACACGAATCATCAAAGCAGAATGAGTGGTTCAGGCTTGATCTAACTTCGGCACCATTCAATCCACAAGAACACTATTCAATTAAGGGAAATGCCCTCTCACATGCCTACCTTCCCAGCATTGATTCTAAGCCTGAATCTTTAACAGTGACAATTAGTGATACTGATTCAACCAAAATAGAGAAGTTGGCGCGCGCTTTATCCTCACATAGCTACGCCCCGGATATGCTGGCCCTCGACGGTCTCAATGTTTCCCTAACGATGAATATCGGTGAGATAACATCCTTCCAGGCGCACCAGATTTCAGATATTAGTTCTTTGGGAAACGCTGCTATTTCTCTCAAAGAGACGCTGGATAAGCATTTATATCCTAACGCTTGATATTTCTTCTTTCAGCCGGCTTTTGCCATTTAGCCCCTGACGCAGCCATCCTCTGCTGGTGGCGCTCTTTAGCCTGAAGTGCCTGAGCTTTTCCGTTCCTGATGGTGTACAGCGTACGCCTGTACAGTGGCTCACCGTCCTGGCGGGCAATATGTAGCAGCGTCATCTCAATCGGCTGTCGGTCAATCAATTCTCACCGCTTGTTTACAGTGAACGCTTATGCTAAATGAGGCTGGTGGCGTCAAACTCGATCATGGAAACCACTGATCATCTGTCAGGATGGTGAATATTTGGTCTTGCAGGTAGGTTTATAGCAACACCTCACATGGATTTATGATTATGGATAAGTTTGACCGCTCCATTCAGCTTGATTTGATCCAGGCGCTTTATGATTCTTCTCCCGAAGGGCTAACACATGATAAGTACAACGAAATAGAGGGCAGATTTGGTGGCGTCATTAACACAGTCGCTAACCTCAAATACTTAGAAGGGCACGGCCTGATAACTGTTCGGATTGACCGTTATATCAATAGTTCTTACGAGGTTTCTTCAGAGTTGATGGGTATAACCCCCAAGGGGATAGACTTCATCCGTGATGATGGTGGGCTTGGGGCAATACTGAATGTAGTGAACATCCGACTTCACAGCGACACCATCAATCAGCTTGAGGCAATAATTAACAGCTCAAGTGCGCCGGCAGAAGAGAGGGCGAATTTGATTTCAACACTTCGCAAGCTTCCTGAAGATGCCATAAAACATTTGAACCTGAAATTACTGGATGCGGGGCTGGCTCACCTGCCGAACGCGTTTCACGCAATTCAAACAGCGATCCAAAACCTGTAAGGGCATTCTGCTCTTTTACTTTACTGAATCTGCCCCATCCGATTTGTCGGCTGAGAAGAATCCAGAAGTCTTGACTGTGCTCTGCCTGTATAAAAAAGCCGTTATGATGGAAATACGCACTGTAGATTTTCATGGTTACTAGATCCTCGCTTAACTTATGAGGTTCATGCGGGATAACATCAAAACCCCTCACGCTCAGCAATCTCTTCGGCCGCTTGCTTCAGCGGTTTGCCAAATACTTCTTTGCTCCAGCAATCAGCAGCTGTTCTGTAGCCAACATGGTCAAAGGTGCCATCCTCGCGCACATAGTTCGCTCTGACAGGTGGCAGTGGCCCGTCAAAGGATTTACTACCCTGCTCTTTTGCTAACCTCTCCAGCGCAGCCAGGCGGGTTTTAATGCTCATCGTTACCACCCACCAGCAACGCCCTCAGCTCTGAGGACTGCGGGAAACTGTACCCACGCACTGACAGGCGCTCTATGGCCTTCTCATACGCTCCTGAAGGGACATTACTTGCTAACTCGTCCATCAGGGCAGAAATCACCTGCACATCACCATCTTTCAGTGTCATGGCCTTTTCCAGCCGATTTAATCTTGCCAGCAGACTACCCATGATAATCACCCTTTTGAGTAAGCTGATTATGGCGCTGTGCTTCTTCAGCCGTGGCGTTACGGAAAAGCCCTTTATCCTTCACGCAGCCGCCGCCAGACTCGCGGGAACCGTCAGGGCTGACACCGATAAGCCAGATTTCATCAGGGCCGCTGCTGGTAGTCTGAGCGCCAATAGTGGCCTCCAGCGCTTTAATTCTTCGTAACAGGCTCATTATTCGTTCCCCTGTGTTTTCTCCAGCTCTGCGATACGCTCAGCCAGTTCTGAAATTTCGATAATCTTCGCCATGTTTGCCAGTCCATCCAGAATCATTTTCCCCTGGTCGGCCGGCAATTCTCCCGCGGCTATCGCCTTAATTACCGAACGGGCCGCTGCTGGTAAATCGCTGTCGTCCAGATCGAACGATACCGGCTGATAAACCGGCTTATTCGGTGGCACTACTCTGTCCAGGATGAGGCGGCAGGCGGCCATATCGCCTTCTTTAGCCGCGTCCATGATGGTTTTCACAGCATCATCAGCGCCACCTTCCAGTACACGCCTCAGTTCAGCTGCTTTACTGCTGCGGCCACCTGGATTACCCGATGCGCCTTTTTTCCATTTGCCGCCTTTATCACGGCTGGCCTGTTCTTTCGTGCTGTCAGGCATCTTTCTGCCACCTTGCGCTATTTCTCATACCCGTTTCACCTTGACCAAACTCAACAGGATTGTGACTCCTGAGTGAGCGCTTTATCTAACAGGCCGCGAGCTATGACGTGGATAGTCGGCGCGATGCCTAAAGACGATTTGGCGCGTTCCTGCTCCTGAATTTTGCGCAGGGCTTCGATTTGTTCAGCTCCCCGAATTATTGGGTACCCCTTTCTCTGGCCTAGGTTCGTTCTGATTTACCGGTCGTTTGGATGGGTTCCCCCTCACCAAAACCAGGTGTGACGGGGTTTTCGGTGGTCCGGACATGGGGGAAACTCCACTGAGAGGGTACATTGGGGGTACCCATAAAAAAGTTTTCTAACCTGCGGCGATGCGAGAAAAACTCAGGCGGCGGTCCTCTGGGGCGCAGGCTCTGAACTCTCAGCGCGCCCTTCCCCTCTCTTTGCCTTGATGAGAATTATTCTCGACTGATGGTATTTATTTATATTTCAACAGGCTGCTAATGGGTGCCCAGATATCGGTTTATTGTACCTGTCGAACTCTTCCAGCCAGTAAGAAGCTGCTTTTGCGGGCTGCCTGTGAGCTATAGAACCTCACGTTATCAGGCTGGCAGGTAAATTTGTTGGTTCAAAACAGCCGTTTGTTGGTTCAGTGTTGGTTCAGTTTCTGAATTAAAATCCTTATAAATCATTACGCTTTACAAATTGAACCAACTGAACCAACTGAACCAACACTATTTCTCTCACGTATGAGATTTATTCCCCGGCTGATTCATCCTCTGGACGGTACTGGATCACATAGACGTTATACTGCCGCTTGTTAATCCTCGGTGACTTCCGTTGGTAACCCCTGCCGCTGGCTGGCGGTGTCAGCATCCCGCTTTCCACCAGCACGCGGGCAAACTGCTTGGGATTGAACCCGCTGGCGATCTCCTGCTCAAACGTTGCCGGGAAGGTGTAGAACACTATCGGATCATCGTCATGGCTGCCGCTGGCGCGATAACCCGCCATATCGCGTACAGGCAGCGATTGAGGGTCATACGGGAATGGCGCAAACCGGCTGTAGCCGTTGGCGTTAAGAAACGCCTCACACTGGGCGATGATCTGCTGATGTTCTTTGTTGCCGGTGCCGAACTCTCTCACCCAGGCGTTATAGCTGTGCTGAATGGCATCCCGGCACGTCTGCTCGTCCCACCCGGTGATAACGCGGCCCAGTAGCAGTGAGGCCTCAAGGATGGCAAAGCGAGCGCCTACGCGGTGAACCTGCTCGCCGTATTCTGCCGGTATCAGGCTGCGCCAGCGTTCCTCAGCTTTCCTGACCGCCTCCATAGCCATACGCTGATTACCCGCTAACCACTTAATCCATTCCTTTCCCGCTGCGCCGTGGTGGTTCTGCCAGGCATCGTTGAGTGCGTCAGCGTGCTGTTTGCCGTTCGCATGCTGGTGGAATCGCACCGCCTTACTCAGCGGAATGTTCAGCAGTCTGACCAGCTGGCCCGCTTTGGCTTTTCGTCCGGCCATAGCGATGAACGTTTCTAAATCCATCTCACCTGTGCTGATGGCCACGGTGCGCCAGCGCTTCAGGTCACGGTTGCCGCCTTCTTTAGCTCCCTGCAGTTTCCCCACACCGTTGAACAGCGCATAAGCTGACTGTGAGACGCTAACCGGATCAGCGCCCTGACCCACCTCATCCAGCGGCATCAGCGCATCGTTGTGGGCGGCGGCCTCGTTAGTCAGTCCCAGTGCGGTGCCGTACCACGTCAGACGCAGCTGGTCAGGATTACCGTAGAGGCTGCTGGCAATGTTCGCGGTTGTGGTTTTACCGGCGCTTGATTGCTCATAGAAGTGAATGCCGAAGCCATCCGCACCCGCCAGGCCAATCAGGGGCGCAGCCAGCGCGGCGGCAACGCCAGTCATCATCGAATAATTACCGGCAGCCAACGCTCCAACGTTTTGACGCCAGCTCTCTGCGCTTCCCCGGCAGGTGTAACCGGCTGCGGCAGAACTGCGACCGCTGAAGAGTACCGGCTTATCGGGTGTGCCGATAACCTCCCCATCCGGCATGATATAAGCGCCGCACTGCCACCCTGTAGCGTGCGCCACTCTCCAGACTTCTCTTGACCCGTTACGCTGTAGCCAGTCCGCCAGAATCGCTCTCAGGCCGCTTTTGGTTGTAACGTTCACGCCACCAGCCTTGAGTGTTCTCCACCCCTCACGTTCGCCAATGTCAGCCAGCGGGATTGCCTGTATGGTTTCACTGTCTGACCCCCATGCCTGCCAGCGCAGAATCAGAAACTGGTCTTTATCATCGCGCCCGGTGCCGATCACCTGCAGGGGGGAGCACAGCCAGCTTTCGCGATTAATAATCTCCCCGGTCTGCTTATCGGTGTTTGGCTCAACCCAGTACACACCATCCTGACGGCTTTCAATGCGTGGCTTGAGCGCATCACGATCCGGCGCTGCTGTTTTGCCGCCTTCAATCACTTCCAGTTGAGCGCCCATGTTTTCCTCCTGCGGTTGATACATTCCAGATGCAAAATATTTTGCTGCTGCTTCCAGTCCGTTTTGCTGACGGTAATCGTCCCAGTCCGCCTTGTAGCGGGTCGGGGGTAATGACACTGAGCCATTGACGGCTTCGGCGGCTCTTTCAGCGAATACCTTGCCGCTGTTCACCTTCGGCTTACCGCTGGCATCGGGTTCTCCTGGCTCATGCCAGTCGTTATCACCGGCGATGATGAATGTGGCATTCGGATACAGGCTGCGCATAGCCTCCGCAACGGGCGACAGATTACCGGCGTCAAGCGCCACCACTGCCAGCGCATCAGGCCGCATCAGGTGAGCGGTGAGGGTTGTTGCCAGCCCTTCACCAATGATGACTTCCTTCACTTCCTGCGGCTGGTTAACGAGGTACCACGATCCTCGCTTGGCTGAGCCATAGAGCACTTTCTTTTCACCCTGCGGCGTGATGGTCTGTGCTGCGGCCACACCGCCGGATTCGTCCACCAGCGGCAACAGAATTGAACCATCGGACAAGCAAGGCAGCGTGAAGCCGTTCAACCCCCTGGCAATCAGATATTCGCTTTCGCCTGCCGTGGTTTGCGCTGCGAGCCTCTGATAGTGACTCACAAAGCTGTCGCGGCGCTGTGCTGCTTCTGCCGCCTCCTTCTGCTGGCGCTCCTGCTCATGCTGGTGGCGCTGTTCGTCAAGCTGCTGCCTTCTCTGGCTGGCGGCTTTCTGGTCTGTTTCTGTCCCACGGTAATCAATACCCAGCACATCAGCCGCCATGCGGGCGGCCTCAGTGGTGCCGCACTGATTAACCTTCTGGATCAGGTCTAAACCATCACCCGCGCCGCACTGGTTGCAGAAGAAACTACCGCGCCCTTTATCATCGAAACGGAAGCGATCTTTACCGCCACAGGCGGGGCATGATGCGTGCTGGCGGGGTGAACGGGGGACGTCAATGCCCAGCTGGCTCAGCACCATCGGCCAGCGGTCAGCCGCTGCAGTGGTCGTCTCCCGAATAAGGTCATAGTTACGCATGGAAACTCACCTCCCCTTTAGAAAGAGAGGCGCCCATGTCATTAATCATGCTCTGCCAGATGCTTTCACCGCGCTCAGTGAGGCTGCCGCCGTCTGTGCAGAGGTTCAGCAGATTGCCCGCCAGTGCCTCCCAGTGCGGATATTCCTGCTTTATCGGCTCAAGCAGATAGCTGTCCACCAGCAGCCTGATACCGTCTGAACCGTCCACAATGGCAACCTCAACCCGCTGGCCTTTAATTTCCATCGGGAACCAGTCGCCGCCGCTCTGCCGTTTGAGATGGTCATAAATTGCTGCTGAATACTGGTTCGCCAGCGCATTAAGTCGGAAGTTTTGGGTAATTAGCGTCATTGTTTGGCCTGCCCTTCCTTGTCTTTAAAATTGCGGCCAGCATCTACTGACACTTTGTGCGTCCTGGATTCTCTTTGCGCATCGCACTCTTCAAAGCGGGTCAGATTATGGATTTCTTCCACCCAGCGATAAACCTCTTCACGCAGAAGCTCGGGGGATGTGTTGGGGATCACTTCCGTCAGCAGGTGGCATAACCCGGCCTGCGCACGTAGCAGTCGGTCGCGTGAAATGTTCTCTATCGTGGCGGGAACAGGCGCAGCTTCACGGCCAACGACAGCCAGAACGCGACGTATGCTGTCTTTGTACGAAGAAAGGTTGTTATCACGCATGAGCCACCTCCTGAACCGGCAGGCGGGCAGCTAATGAAAGAATGAAATTGGGTGCCAGAACGCGTCGGGCTTCTTTCTCGCTGGTGGCTTCAACGGAGACGCGGCAGGGTTTAGCCAGCATGTCAGCGCGTGACAGAGCCAGAAAGCGAAACTGAAATTTGGGTGTAGCTTGGGTGAGGGTAGTAGCCATGGTGGCAGCCTCCTGTAACTGGGATTTAATCCCACCACCGGAAACGCCAATTTCACTGGTGGTGAGCTGAACAGGGTTGGCGTAACCGGCGTTACAGGAAACCGGCGCGGATTTCTCCGCCCCCATCCAGCCCACCATAACTTCGTGAGCGACACGGATTATAACCATATCGCCGAAAAAAGGGTGAACAGATGCGAGGACACAAAAAAAGACGCAAGGCGCGTCGTGTGTCGCCTGTAACATTAGCAGGACGCCAATCCTGTCACCGGATTTTGCCGGTGAGGTCTGAGCATAGTCCGAAAAATGAGAGCGGGGCAAGCGGTTTTTTAACTGTTTGTGATAACCCGCACTACCAGTGTAAGACACTGCCTTACACAACGTGGAGTTAGCCGCTGTCAGGCACAAAGCCATATTTTTGGCTGAGTGGATGTCAGGTTTTGACAGGTTCCCAGGGCTAACTTTGGCTAACAGGCCAGCCAGCGGGCAGGATGCTTTCAGGAAGGTGTTCATTAGTGAACCTCCGGCAATTTAGGTTGATACTTCAGCCAAAGTGCGGCCTCTTCAACAGCAAGGCTGGCTTTCTCCCCCTTACACGCCTGCAGGTCTTTACCGCGCTTGCTGGCCTTCTTGTCATACGCAGCCTGGCGTTTACTGTGGTCGTTCAGGAATGCAAATGGCACACCGTATGAGCCGGTTTTGCGGATTGATGGGATAACCTCACCAAACACCCATTCGCTGAATCGATTGGCTGCTGTTCCGGGGATCGATGCTTTACGGCTCCGCGCTATAAGTTTGTAAAAACCGGACTCAGAGACAATTGTCATAGTCTGAATGCCGCCAAGGGTGGGTATTGAATACCCCTCCTTTTCATTGTCATTCAGGCGGCGCATTGGAACTTTGTGATCGACGATTTCCAGGGCAGCACAAATATCTTTGGCAACAAACCAGGGCTCACCAAATGCGCTGACTATGCGCACGGAGACGCCTTCAAATTTGACAACGGAAATATCACCTTCGTCAGCGGTGAAAATAGCGCCCATCCTGGTGGCGAGCTGAGGGGCGGCCTCAGAAATTAATCTGCTTTTTTCAGTTTTCATTTATCAGGCTCCGTTAAGCGGCGTTGAGCGCATCCGGGTATAGGGAAAGAATGTCGTTAATCTCACGCTGAGCCAGGCCGGTATAGCCACCAGCAGCGGCATTGTTATTAACCAGTTGAATAACTCGCATCACGTCAGCGCGACAGGTGATCCGGTAACGGAAGTGGCTAACAATGCCATCACCGTTAGGCTCGTCGATGCGCTCAAGGCGAATATCAAGCCTTCTTTCCAACTCTGTTGCGTAATTATGGGAGCTGGATAACCGGCAGTAACGTAGGGTTTCATTCTCAGTAAATCCATTAACGCCGGTACGCATCATATAGACGCGAGCACGGTGTTTCTTTGGTGTTGGCTTAATGATTGTGGCAGGCGTAATATCAGAGGTGTCAGCTCTCTGATTAGCCGCCTGTGATGGGCGTTTTTTAATTTCCATTAGGCTACCTCACCACGAGATTCAGCGATACGCTGGTCAATCCAGTCATCTATCTCGCTTTCGACAAAAGCAATTGAACGCGCTCCAATCTTTACTGATTGAGGGAAGCGGCCTTGAGCAATAAGCTTATAAATCCATGCTTTACTGTAACCAGTGCGGGTAAGCACTTCAGTAAGTCGGACTAACTTTTTAGATGTTTTCATGAGTTTCTCCTTTGCTGCAGGCATAAAAAAAGCCCAATCTAATTAGAGAGGGCTCTTTTTCATTTCCAGATTGTAGGTATGACAAAATCCACAGCATGATGAACATGTGCGGTATTTATGAAAGTAAGGTTGTAAAAGCAGATTTAATCACGGTTACGTGACAGGGCTGCTCGCCCTAATGATAGATTTTAAAGAATAGGTACTTTTTAGTTGATGGCTAAAGTCTCCACAGGTGCGGAGAACGGACTCAGTATTCTAAAGTACACGGCTGTGTTCTGGCAGCGCCATGTATACTGCCTTTACCCTTTACTGGGTGAACAATGATCACATCTCGGTGATCTCTCCTGCTTCAGGAGTGCCGCGGCTTTAAAAGAGCCTAAATCCTTTGAAACGTGAAAAAACTGTCTTAAACCATCTTCCGACAGATGCTGAGGGATATTGGCCAGACACCTCTTCGGCATAGGGCAAAGGATTCAGATTTTGAAAAGAGCGATGTGATAAATGTTGTATCTCATGCTAACAATATTCGTTTATCAACGACGTTGGCCGAAGCCTTTTTTAAAGAACAGAGCTCTTATCCAGAGCGAGGTTTTAAAGAACATAAATTAATCTACTATTGTGTAATATAGATCACTACTGTTTACTTTTCCAGTGTTTTTAAGCCAGTTTCCCAAATCGTCCGTGAACCACGTTCTCCCCTTTCTCCAGCGCATCCATATAGTCGGCATACCACTGAAGCATTTCACGGCGTCCATCCAGGTATTGGGCGTGATTATAGGTACCGCGAATGCTGTTCTTATCGGCATGAGCCAACTGAGTTTCAATCCATGCAGTGTTGTAGCCCTGCTCATGCAGAATGGTGCTCATCGTGTGGCGGAAGCCATGCCCGGTAGCTTTACCGTCATAGCCGACACGTTTGATCACCTGATTGATACTGGCTTCGCTCATTGCCTTACCGGCATCGTTGCGCCCAGGGAATACAAAGCGCCCTCTTCCCGTCAGCTGGTGGATTTCTTCAAGGAAGGATTTAGCCTGGATGGAAAGCGGCACTACGTGAGGGCGGCGCATCTTCATCCGTTCTGCAGGTATCTGCCAGATTCCTTTCTTTAAATCGAATTCAGCCCATTCAGCAGCACGCAATTCAATCGTGCGCGTACCAGTAAGCATCAATAATCGGGTGGCGTTTTGTGTAACCCTACTGCCAGTATATTCACTGAGTGCGCGAAGGAAGCCGCCAATCTGTTCAGTGAGAAGATGAGGAAAGTGCTTTTGCTTTGGCGACTTGAGTGCGCCGGCGAGATCGGTAACAGGGTTATGCTCTGCCCTACCAGTGATAACGGCATAGGTAAAAATTTGACGGCAAGCCTGGCGGGTTTTCTTCAGCTTATCCAGAACGCCGCGCTGCTCCATTTTTCTAAGCACCAGCAACATTTCTGCTGCTTTGATTTCTGCGATGGCACGCTTACCGATAAATGGGAACACATCTTTCTGCAGATATTCCAGAATGTCGCTGGCATAGCCCTGTGACCAGTTAGGGCGCTTGTGCTCGTGCCATTCAGTCGCCAGTGCTTCAAAGCTATTGCTTACAGCCAGAATCTTAGCCTGCTTTTCTGCCTGTTTAACTTCGCCTGGATCACGACCAGCAGCCAAAATGCGCTTTGCTTCGTCACGCTTTGCCCTGGCATCAGCCAGAGATACATCAGGATATACCCCCAACGCCAGCAGCTTTTCTTTTCCTGCAACGCGATATTTTAAGCGCCAGTAGCGTGAGCCATTAGCGTTAACCAGAAGGTACAAGCCGCCGCCATCGGAGAGCTTATAGGCTTTATCTTTGGCCTTTGAAGTGTCCACTGTGCGGGCATTGAGTTTCAATTTGGGGGTATCTCATTTCATTGAACAGAACCATACCCCCAAATGTACCCCCACATGGATGTTGATTTCAATAGATGTTAGTAGACGTTGAAATAACTAGATTAGCGGGAAATCCCTTACTGGCTGGGGTTTTGTAGACTTTAGTAGACGACGGGAGAAGTAAGAATGGTACGCCCTACAGGATTCGAACCTGTGACCTACGGCTTAGAAGGCCGGTGCTCTATCCAACTGAGCTAAGGGCGCATGGGGAACAGGGTCGGATTATACGGCGCGAAGCCGTCGAGTCAACGATTTTGCTTACTAAGCCAATCTGTTGCTGCACTATTGAACAGCCTGCTCCGAATCTGTGCCTGACAGCGGCGCGCGCTTCTGCCAGAATAGGCGCCATCTCCCGTTTCAACTCAACACAGATGGATCCTCTCTCTGATGGCAGCAAAGATTATTGACGGTAAAACGATTGCGCAGCAGGTGCGCCTTGAGGTTGCAGAAAAAGTGCAGCAGCGTCTGGCCGCGGGTAAACGCGCGCCTGGCCTGGCGGTGGTACTGGTAGGTGAGAACCCGGCTTCACAAATCTACGTGGGCAGCAAACGCCGTGCCTGTGAAGAAGTGGGCTTTATCTCCCGCTCTTACGATTTGCCGGCCTCCACCAGCGAAGCGGAGCTGCTGGCGCTGATCGATAAGTTGAACAACGATAGCGAAATTGACGGCATTCTGGTGCAGCTGCCGCTCCCGGCAGGCATTGATAACGTAAAGGTGCTGGAGCGCATCTCGCCGTCAAAAGACGTCGATGGATTCCATCCTTATAACGTTGGTCGCCTGTGCCAGCGCGCGCCTAAGCTGCGTCCCTGTACGCCGCGCGGCATCGTCACGCTGCTAGAGCGTTATAACATTGACACCTTTGGCCTGAACGCCGTGGTGGTTGGCGCGTCCAATATCGTTGGTCGTCCAATGAGCATGGAGCTGCTGCTGGCAGGCTGCACCACTACCGTTACCCATCGCTTTACCAAAAACCTTCGTCACCATATCGAACATGCCGATCTGTTGGTGGTGGCCGTAGGTAAACCAAACTTTATTCCTGGCGACTGGATCAAGCCTGGCGCGATCGTGATTGACGTGGGCATTAATCGTCTGGAAAGCGGCAAAGTGGTTGGTGACGTAGATTTTGCTGCAGCTTCCGAGCGGGCAGCTTATATTACGCCGGTTCCAGGCGGTGTTGGCCCAATGACCGTGGCAACGCTGATTCAGAATACCCTGCAAGCCTGCGAAGAATTTCATGATGGAGCAGTACAATAATGGCAACTTTTTCTCTGGGTAAACATGCCCACGTCGATTTATGCGATCTGCTGAAGCTGGAAGGTTGGGTGGAAAGCGGCGGTGCGGCAAAAGACGCAATCGCGGACGGCCAGGTTACGGTAGATGGCAAAACAGAAACCCGTAAACGCTGTAAAATCGTTGCGGGCCAGACCGTCAGCTTTAACGGCAACAGCATCACCGTCGCTGAGTAAAGTCAGCTGCAGGCTGCATTTTAAAAGCTGAGCGGTCGGTGAAGAAAGTAAAAACCATTCAGGAGCCAATTGGCTCCTGAACTTTTTTAGCTTATTTACGACGCCAGCTGGTTCCCTGCGGGCCGTCTTCCAGCACGATCCCCATTTCGACCAGCTTGTCACGCGCCAGGTCAGCCTGCGCCCAGTTTTTCTCTTTACGTGCATCCAGGCGCATTTTGATCAGCGCTTCGATCTCGGCGACCTCATCGTCGTTACTTTGCGCACCGCTCTGCAAAAAGACTTCAGGATCCTGTTCCAGCAGGCCCAGCACGCCAGCCAGCTGACGCAGTTTTGCCGCCAGCCCGTTTGCGGCCGCCCTGTCTTCGGTTTTCAGGCGGTTAACGTCGCGCGCCATATCAAAGAGCACGGAATAGGCTTCCGGCGTGTTGAAATCGTCGTCCATCGCCTCGCGGAAACGGGCTTCAAAAGCCTCGCCGCCCACGGCTTCAGCCTGCGGATCGGTGTTGCGCAGCGCGGTATAAAGCCTCTCCAGCGCCGCGCGCGCCTGCTTCAGGTTATCTTCGCCGTAATTCAGCTGGCTGCGATAGTGGCCCGACATCAGGAAGTAGCGCACGGTCTCGGCATCGAAATAGCCCAGCACGTCGCGCACGGTAAAGAAGTTGTTCAGCGACTTGGACATCTTTTCACGGTCAACCATCACCATGCCGGAATGCATCCAGTAGTTGACGTAGGGGCCGTCATGCGCGCAGGTAGACTGGGCGATTTCGTTTTCATGATGCGGGAACATCAGGTCGGAACCGCCGCCGTGAATATCGAAGTGCTCGCCAAGCTGCTTGCAGTTCATGGCGGAACATTCAATATGCCAGCCCGGACGCCCCTGGCCCCACGGCGAACGCCAGCCCGGCTCATTGGCCTTGGACATTTTCCACAGCACAAAATCCATAGGATTACGTTTAACGTCGGCGGCCACCTCAACGCGCGCGCCGGCCTGGAGCTGTTCCAGATCCTGACGCGACAGCAGGCCGTAATCGGCGTCGCTGGCAACAGAGAACATCACGTCGCCGTTGCTGGCGACGTAAGCATGGTCGCGCTCAATAAGCTTGCTGACCAGTTCAATGATGTCGGTGATATGGTGCGTAGCGCGAGGTTCCAGATCCGGCGGCAGAATATTCAGCGCGGCGAAGTCAGCGTGCATTTCCGCGATCATCCGATCGGTCAGCACGTCGATAGTTTCGCCGTTTTCGTTGGCGCGCTTGATGATTTTGTCATCAATATCGGTGATGTTACGCACGTACTTCAGCGAGTAGCCTAAATAGCGCAGATAGCGGGCGACCACGTCAAAGGCAATAAAGGTGCGCCCGTGACCAATATGACACAGGTCATAGACGGTGATGCCGCACACGTACATGCCGATTTGACCGGCATGAATAGGCTTAAATTCCTCTTTTTGACGACTCAGGGTGTTGAAAATCTTTAGCATTGAGACATTCCGTTTTTAACGTGTGCGATCGTGATAGTAACAGGCATATTCTGCCGTATTGTTAACGCAAGCGCCACGCAAAGCAAGGTTCGGCACGCTTCCGTTTATGCGGCGGTGCTGACTCGTCATCACATTTTGTGATATAAGAGCCCTCTATTTTATCGCCTGTCAGCCTGATTATTCCGCTGACGGCAGCTAAATCCACCCCTTCAACCTTTACAGGATGAGAATATGGTCACTTTCCAGACTAACCATGGCGATATCGTTATCAAAACCTTTGACGATAAAGCGCCTGAAACTGTTAAAAACTTCCTGGATTACTGCCGTGAAGGTTTTTACGACAACACCATTTTCCACCGTGTTATCAACGGCTTTATGATCCAGGGCGGCGGTTTTGAGCCTGGCATGCAGCAGAAAGCCACCAAAGCGGAAATCCGTAACGAAGCCAACAACGGCCTGAAAAACACCAAAGGCACGCTGGCGATGGCCCGTACCCAGGCGCCACACTCCGCGACCGCGCAGTTCTTCATTAACGTGGCGGACAATGACTTCCTGAACTTCCGTGACGAAAGTCTGCAGGGCTGGGGCTACTGCGTCTTTGCTGAAGTTGTGGAAGGCATGGACGTGGTTGAGAAAATCAAAGCCGTTTCTACCGGCCGCAGCGGAATGCATCAGGACGTGCCAAAAGAAGACGTCGTGATCCAGAAAGTCACCGTTAGCGAATAATGTCGCATACGCTGTTTATCGCAGATTTACATCTGTGTGAAGAAGAACCGGCAATCACTGCCGGTTTTCTTGCTTTTTTGCGGCGTGACGCGCGTCAGGCCGATGCGCTGTACATCCTCGGCGACCTGTTTGAGGCCTGGATTGGCGATGACGATCCCAATCCGCTTCACGCCAAAGTCGCCGCCGCGCTTGATGAATTAAGGCTCGCGGGCGTTCCCTGCTACTTTATTCACGGCAACCGCGATTTCCTGCTCGGTCAGCGCTTTGCAAAATCATGCGGTATGCGGCTGCTGCCGGAAGCGCAACGGCTGGAGCTGTATGGTCGGCCGCTGCTGATTATGCATGGCGACACGCTGTGTACTGATGACGAAGGCTATCAGCGCTTTCGCCGCAAGGTCCATCAGCGCTGGCTGCAAAAGCTTTTCCTGTCGCTGCCGCTGTCGCTGCGTCAGCGTATCGCTCAGAAAATGCGTGCTGGCAGCAAGCAGGCCAACAGCAGCAAAACGATGGCGATTATGGACGTCAATAACGAAGCCGTTACCTATACGATGAGCCGCTATCAGGTGCAGTGCCTTATTCATGGCCATACGCACCGCCCCGCCGTTCATACGCTCACCGTTAACGGTCTGCCCGCCGAACGCGTGGTGCTGGGCGCCTGGCACATGGAAGGATCGATGATCCGTGTGACCTCATCCGGAACGGAACTGATCGCTTTTCCCCTGTAAATTCTTCCCATATTACCGTCGACCAAAACGCTTGCTGTCTGAGCTACGCCAAAAGCCTCCCGGCTTAACGTTCCGGCATCTGATGCAGTGGCTTTAAGCCTGCTGCTGGTCAGCTGACAGGCGCGAAGTTCCCCATTCCGTGATGCGCTTGAACCGACGCAACCGTTTTCCTGCCCGGTGAGTCATGCTATTCTCTCAGCCCTTCCTGTCTGGCTGACCGACCAGCTTTCAGACACTGTTTGTATAATCACAGGAGTCACACCCGCATGTCTTCTACTGCCGCACCGGCCCGCATCGCCATTGTAATGGGTTCTAAAAGTGACTGGGCAACCATGCAATTCGCCGCGGACATTCTCACCAGCCTGGCCGTTCCTTTTCATTGTGAAGTGGTTTCAGCGCACCGTACGCCGGACAAGCTGTTCAGCTTTGCCGAACAGGCCGCAGAAAACGGTATTCAGGTTATTATCGCCGGCGCTGGCGGCGCGGCGCACCTGCCCGGCATGCTGGCGGCGAAAACGCTGGTGCCCGTGCTGGGCGTACCGGTGCAGAGCGCGGCGCTGAGCGGCGTTGACAGCCTTTACTCCATTGTCCAGATGCCGCGCGGCATCCCGGTCGGCACGCTGGCTATCGGTAAAGCAGGCGCGGCTAATGCGGCGCTGCTGGCCGCACAAATCCTGGCGCTACACGATGCGGAGTTAAACCAGCGTCTGTCCGCCTGGCGTCAAAGCCAGACTGACGAAGTTCTGAATAACCCGGATCCGCGGGAGGAAGCATGAAGCCAGTCTGCGTATTAGGAAATGGTCAGCTGGGGCGGATGCTACGCCAGGCTGGTGAACCGTTGGGAATAGCCGTTTATCCTGTCGGGCTGGATGCGGAACCGGAAGCGCTGCCTATCCAACAAAGCGTGATCACGGCGGAAATCGAACGCTGGCCGGAAACGGCGCTGACGCGTGAACTCTCGCATCATAATGCCTTTGTAAACCGCGATATTTTTCCGCTGCTGGCCGATCGTCTGACGCAAAAACAGCTGCTGGATCGGCTGAACCTGGCTACCGCGCCCTGGCAGCTGCTGAGCGATGCCGCGCAGTGGCCCGATGTTTTCGCCAGGCTGGGCGAGCTGGCTATCGTTAAGCGCCGTACGGGCGGCTACGATGGTCGCGGCCAGTGGCGTTTACGGCAGAACGATGTCGCTTCCCTGCCTGCGGATTGCTACGGCGAGTGCATTGTGGAACAGGGCATTAATTTTTCCGGCGAGGTGTCTCTGGTTGGCGCTCGCGCTCATGACGGCCGCACGGTTTTCTATCCCCTCACCCACAATCTGCATCAGGACGGTATTCTGCGCGCCAGCGTCGCGTTACCGACGCCGGATGCGGAACGTCAACAGCAGGCTGAAAGTATGCTGGCCGCTATTATGAACGAGCTGGACTATGTAGGCGTTATGGCCATGGAATGCTTTGTGGTGCCGGAAGGACTGCTGATTAACGAGCTGGCGCCCCGCGTGCACAACAGCGGCCACTGGACGCAGAACGGCGCTTCCATCAGCCAGTTCGAGCTGCATCTGCGCGCCATTCTGGATCTGCCTTTGCCTGCGCCCGTCGTCAGCACGCCGTCGGTTATGATTAACCTGATCGGCACGGCAGTTAACCTTGCGTGGCTGGAGCACCCGCTGGTTCGCCTGCACTGGTATGAAAAAGAAGTGCGTCCGGGACGCAAGGTAGGGCACCTGAACCTTTGCGATACCAGCCGTGAATCGCTTCAGCAGGCACTGAGCGCGCTGGCGCAGGATTTACCTGCCGATTATGCTGAAGGCATTGCCTGGGCAAACACCCATCTGAAAAAAGACAGTGCTTAACTGTACTTAAGTATGGCTATTAATTTGTTGGTGAAAGTCGTATTGTATTGGCGAACAAAACAATAAATACATAATACTATTAAGTAATTAGAAGTTTTTTTTGCCAACACCAAGGGAACCACTCTCAGATTTTCTGGATAAACACGTAAATTTTGCTTCATGATTGACGTGTCAGGGTCTGGTTTGGTTCTCCTCCCTCGCTTCTCTCATCAAATTGTGCCCTTACGTCAACACCCTGTTTCTTCAGCTTCCATAAAAAGTTACTATGATTTTTCGGCTGCGCCGGACGTGCTGAACATTATTCCGCCATTTACTTTAACGCCGCTCATCTACGGCAGCCTGTCTGAGCAGGGTGCATCGTTAGGTCTGGCTTTAAAAACATGGTAAAGTCGGCTATTGACGATGGAAGCCCCACTTTCTCAGGGAGATAATTACATGTCTAAATCATATTTTAGTAATCAGGTTATCAATTCCTCCATAAAAGATTACCTTGAGAGGAAACTGACTCAGTTCAGTAACGTTAAGTATGCCTATGCGATTATGAGTAAACGCAACCCTGCGGATTTCTCTATAATTTCTAACAGGCCGGAATGGTTTCAGGTTTATGTCGAAAACAACTTTCAGTTTATCGATCCCGTTCTGATCACGGCGCTTTACCGTGTTTCGCCCTTCTCATGGGACGAAAACATTATGCTGAACAAGGGCGTCAAGGTTCCTAAGCTTTTTGATATGGCGCGTAACCACAATATCATCAACGGCTATACGTTTGTTCTTCACGACCACAATAACAATCTTGTCGTGCTCTCAATCATGCTGGACGAGCACTGTGACGATAATATTGAAGAAGTGATCCAGACGAATAAAAGCAAATTGCAAATGCTGCTGATTAACGCCCATGAAAAGCTGACGGAGCTGTATCAGGAGCAGGCAAGAAAAACTGATTTTGATGAAATGAACACGCGGGAAATATTCTCTAAAAGAGAGAATGAGATTATTTACTGGGCCAGCGTGGGCAAATCCTACCAGGAAATCGCGTTAATTCTGGGCATCAAGCTCACCACGGTTAAATATCATATTGGTAACGCGGTGAAAAAGTTGGGCGTTACCAATATGAAACATGCCATCAGATTAAGCATTGAGCTACAGCTAATCAGGCCGGTGCTGACTGACGGGGAATGAGAGCGGCCAGGCATCCAGGGCCATTGTTAACTCGGGTGCCTTAGATTTTACCAGGTCAATCAATATACGCTGGTTATCATCATCTACAGGCATAAAGATCAGAAATATCTTTTCTTTTTTCTCGGAAAGACTTTGTGCCTCTACCGAAACCTTCCAGCCAGAACGCTTAAAAATGAGATACATAGGATGGCTGACGATGGCGTATATGCCGTCATATTTATAGTGACGTGCATAATTAATCATCGATAAAAAAAGCAGCGCGCTGACGGGTTTCTCACGCAGCTTTAACATCGTCATCCGCTCTTTATCGATAAACAGACGGCTGGCCTCTACGTAGTTCCCTTCGGGAAGCGTAAAATCTTTAAACCATGACCGGAACGTGCCGGTAATCATATTCGGGTGTTGGGTTTCTATAAAGCGAAGGCTACAAACGCAGGTATCCTGGTGGACGCCAAAAACATAAGTGGTTTGTTCATTATCATATTCATCGAACTCCATCTCATCCTGGCTGTTGACCATCCAGTTGAGTCTGTCTTTAAATACTCTTTTTCTTAAACCAAATAGCTCAGTTGACTTCATTTCAGAGAGATGACGATATTTTATATCCAGCAGATCCAACATTTCAGCTATTTCCCTATTCCACTATCTACGTTATTTATGACCTTTATCACAGCCCGCAGGAAAGCAAAACCGGTCAGGCGAAACGATTCAGAGGTTCCCGGCCGCCTCAGAATACGAAAGAAAATAAATGATAAAGGCCGATACATATCGGCCTTTATTCTACGCTGCGTTATACCCTCGGAACAATGCCTTTCCTTTAAGTAACCTTATGCCTAACCAGCCGCCGCACAGCGACAGTAAACAGGTGCCGGCCAGAGGCAACGTTACCCACAGGAGATAGTCGGGCTGCCACGGGAAATCAAACACCTTACGCTGCAGGCCCCACAGCGCCGCCTCGGCGCCCAGCGTGGCGGCGATGCCGGAGACGCAGCCCAGCAGCGCAAACTCGCACCACAGCGTGTGCCTCAGCAGCTTTTTACCGGCGCCCAGCGTTCGATATACCACCAGCTCCTGCCTGCGCTGACGCATCCCGACCTGTATCTGCGCCAGCAGCAGTAAAATACCGCAGGCGGTGACCAGCACGACCATGATCTCCAGCGCCTGGCTCACCTGCGCCAGCACCTGCCCTATTTGCCGCAGGATAGTGCCGATATCCAGCAGGCTGAGTGTAGGAAAGGCACGATTCAGCTGCGCCAGCAGCGCATTATCATGATCAAGCCGAAAGCTGGTCAGCCAGGTTTGCGGCTGTCCATCCAACGCGCCGGGCGGAAAGATAAAGAAAAAGTTGGGCTTGAGGCTTTCCCAGTCCACTTTGCGCAGGCTGGTAATTTTTGCAGAGAAGGTTTGCGTATCGCCGGTGAAGGTCAGCGTATCGCCAGGCTTAACGCCCAGCCTCTCCGCCAGCGCTTCTTCTATCGAGACTTCGCCCGCCCGGGGCGGCCAGCTACCGGCAACCAGCGGATTATGGTCGGGCAGCTTTTCAAGCCAGGTCAGGTTAAGCTCGCGGTTCAGCGCGTTATCCAGCGACGGATCGGCAGGCTGCTGATTAATCGAGGTTAGCCGCGCTCTGACAATCGGATAAAAAGTCTGTGGCTGGATATGATGTTGCTCCAGGAAAGCACGCACCGGCGAGATTTGCTCCCCGGTTAAATTAAGCAGGAAATAATTAGGGCTGTCGGGCGGGAGCTGCTGCTGCCAGCGATCGAGCAGATCGCCGCGCATAACCAGCAGCAGAGCCAGCAGCATAAAAGAAAGCGAAAAAGCGGCCAGCTGGCTGAAGGTCGCCGAGGGCTGACGCAGCAGTCGGTTAACCGCCAGCCGGAAAGCCAGGTTACGCACGCGCAGCCGCCGCAGCAGCAACAACGCGCTCCACCCCAGCCCGCCCAGCAGCAGCGTCAGTAGCAGGATGCCGGCGATCAGCGCCCAGAGCAGCCTGCTGCTGCCGACCAGCAGCGCAAGCAGAACCACTATCGTCAGCGCCATTATCGGAAGATAAAATTTCAGCGGCCAGACGGAAGCGATGACATCCCGCCGCAGCACCCGCAGCGGCTGGGTAGCCAGCAACAGCCGATAGGGCCGCAGGCCAACCAGCAGGGAAATGGCAAACAGCGATCCCGTTGCCCACAGCCAGGGCCAGAAACTGGCCGCAGGCAGTTCGCCCGGCAATACCGGCCGCAGCATTTGCAGCAGCAGCGCCTCAAAGCCTTTTCCCACGATGCCGCCGCAAAGCGCCGCCAGCAGCAGCACGGCCAGCCACTGACCGACAATCAGTTTGCGCAGGGCCGCTCTGTTGGCGCCCAGCGTCTTCAACACGGCAACCAGATCGTAACGGCTGCGGCAGTAGTGGTTCATGGCGACAACCACGGCGGCAATCGCCAGCATCAGCGTCAGCAGCGCTGAAAGCAGTAAAAATTGCTGCGCGCGCTGCATCGATTTGCCGAGGGCGTCCTCTGAGTTCTCCACGCTGATCCAGCGCTGTTCGGGCTGAATACGCGCCGCGATAAAGCGGTCGTAGTTCGCCAGCTGCGAAGCCGTCCCGGCAAATTTATAACGCCATGTCACCCGGCTTCCCGGCTGAATGGCGCCGGTCTTTGCCACATCCGCCAGGTTCATTAACAGACGCGGCGCGGTCTGAAAGGGATTAAACCCGGCGTCGGGTTCCTGAATGACCTCTCCGGCTACGTGCAGCGTGGCATCGCCCACGTCCAGCTTGCTGCCCGCCTTCACATCCAGCAGCGCCAGCAGCCGCGGTGCGGCCAGCACGGTGCCCGCCACGGGACGCAGCCCGGCGGGTTCGGTAGCAAGCTGGCCGAACATCGGATAGCGGTCGTCCACGGCTTTTACGGCAGCCAGCTGCGGCGTGTCGCTGGCGAAGGTCATGGTCATAAACGTCAGCTGACGGCCCACCTGCAACCCTTCGCGGCGTGCCTCATCCAGCCAGGCTTGCGGCACCTCGCGCGAGCTTTGCAGCGTGCGGTCGCCCGCCATATAGTCGCGGCTTTGCTGGGTCAGCCCCTTTTCCATCCTGTCGCTGAGCGATCCCAGCGCCAGCACGCAGGCCACCGCCAGCGTTAGCGCCAGCCAGACAATCAGCAGCGAAGGCGATTTCCATTCCCGCCAGAACCAGCGCCAGATCATACTTCCTCCTGAAGTTTGCCATCGCGCATTCTTAAGCGGCGATCGCAGCGGGCGGCCAGCTGCTCGTCATGAGTCACCAGGATCAGCGTGGTGGCAAAATCGCGGTTCAGTGAAAACAGCTGCTCGACGATCCGTTCGCCCGTCTGGCGATCGAGATTACCGGTCGGCTCATCGGCGAACAGCAGCGCCGGACGCCCGCTAAAGGCACGCGCTAACGCCACGCGCTGCTGCTCGCCTCCGGAAAGCTGCGACGGCAGATGGGTCAGGCGCGCCGACAGCCCCAGCTGGCCCAGCAGGTTTTTCGCCTGTTCGCGGCTTTGCGCATCGCTTTCGCCGCGCAGCAGCGCTGGCAGCTGCACGTTTTCCAGCGCGTTCAGCGTCGGCACCAGCATAAAAGACTGAAACACAAAGCCGACGCTTTTAGCACGCAGCGCTGCCCGCTGTTCCTCATCCATCTGATGTAAAGGCGACCCCAGCAGAAAAACTTCGCCTTCGCTGCCGTCGTCCAGACCGGCCAGGATCCCTAACAGCGTCGACTTCCCGGAACCGGACTCGCCGATTAGCGCGATGGTCTCGGCCGGTTTGACAACCAGCTCAACTCCGGTAAGGATGGAAAGCTGATGCTCACCCTGACCGACGGACTTACTAAGACGATGAACTTCAAGAATGTTTTCCGCTGGCATTACCTTATCCTGTTATTTTTGGCTCTGACGACGCTGCGTGCGGCGGCGGCGGACAAATTGCTGGTGCTGGGCGACAGCCTGAGCGCGGGCTATCGCATGTCCGCCAGCGCCGCGTGGCCAGCGTTACTCAATGATAAATGGCAGAAATCTCCCGTCATTATTAACGGTAGCATAAGCGGCGATACGGCGGCGCAGGGTCTGGCCCGACTGCCCGCTTTGCTGCAGCAGCATCAGCCTCGCTGGGTGCTGATTGAGCTGGGCGGCAACGACGGGCTGCGCGGTTTTCCTCCTCAGCAGCTGGAGCAGGAACTGCGGCAAATTATTCGCCTGGTGAAAACGGCTGGCGCACAGCCGCTGCTGATGCAGGTTCGCCTGCCGCCTAACTATGGCCGTCGCTATACCGAAGCATTCAGCGACGTTTACCCCAGACTGGCGAAAGAGTTTTCTCTGCCGCTGCTGCCCTTTTTTATGGAGCGGGTCTATCTGAAGCCGGAATGGATGCAGCAGGACGGCATTCACCCGAATCCTGATGCGCAGCCCTTTATTGCCGATCAGATGGCAAAAGCGCTGGCTCCGCTAGTTAACCATGAGTAACCGAGATTGCAGATCGCCTACAGGTAAAGTTATGCAAAAAACAGTTGTTATCACCGGCTGCTCCAGCGGGATCGGCCTGGTCGCCGCCAACGATCTGCTGCGACGCGGCTACCGTATTCTGGCCGTCTGCCGTAAACCGGAAGACGTGCAGCGCATGGACGAGCTGGGTTTTACCGGCGTCGAAATGGATCTGAACAGCAGCGAAAGCGTTATCCGCGCGGCAGAGCAGATCCTTGCTTTAAGCGATAACCGGATTTTCGCGCTGTTTAATAACGGCGGCTATGGCGTTTACGGCCCGCTTACCGCAATTAGCCGTCAACAGATGGAACAGCAGTTCGCCACCAACTTTTTCGGCACGCATCAGCTGACGATGCTGCTGCTGCCGGCTTTACGCGCCAGCGGCGACGCGCGCGTTATCAATACCAGCTCGGTAATGGGCCTGATCGCCACGCCGGGACGCGGCGCCTACGCGGCCAGCAAATATGCGCTGGAAGCCTGGTCCGACACGCTGCGCATGGAGCTGCACGGCAGCGGCGTTCAGGTCAGCCTGATTGAGCCAGGCCCGATCAAAACCCGTTTTACCGACAATGTGAATCAGGCCGAACGGGAGAAACCGGTAGAAAATCCCGGTATCGCCGCCCGCTTTACGCTGCCGCCGGAGGCGATCCTGCCGAAGCTGCGCCACGCGCTGGAGAGCCCGCGACCTCGCTTACGCTATCCTGTAACGATGGTCGCTCACGCCATCACGCTGCTGCGGCGTATTTTGCCGGGCCGGATGCTGGATCGCATTTTGCGCGGTAAACCGACGCAGACGCCAACAAAACCTTGAAGCCAAAGCATCCGCCCCAATAAAGTAAGAAACCCGGAATAAAGAGACGAATTCATGTCATCACAAGCTGCTATTGTCACCATTAACGAAAGCAACCTGCATCAGACGCTTGAGCAGTCGATGCAGATCCCCGTGCTGTTTTACTTCTGGTCTGCGCGCAGCCAGCACTGTCAGGAGCTGACGCCGCTGCTGGAGCGCCTGGCGCAGGAGTATGCCGGTCAGTTTATCCTTGCCGAGCTGGACTGCGACGCGGAGCCTGCCGTTGCCCAGCAGTTTGGCCTGCGCGCCATTCCTACCGTTTATCTGTTCCAGAACGGTCAGCCGGTAGACGGTTTCCAGGGCCCGCAGCCGGAAGAAGCCGTGCGCGCGCTGCTGCACAAGGTGCTGCCGAAAGAAGAAGAGCTGAAGGCGCAGCAGGCCATGCAGCTGGTGGAGGAAGGTAAGCCGCTGGAAGCGCTGCCGCTGCTGAAAGAAGCCTGGCAGTTAAGCAACCAAAACAGCGAAATGGGCTTTCTGCTGGCCGAGGTGTTAATTAGCCTGAACCGCAGCGATGAAGCGCAGGCGGTGCTGGACGTGGTGCCGTTACAGGATAAAGATACACGCTATCAGGGGCTGATCGCCCAAATCGACCTGCTGAAGCAGGCGGCCGATACGCCGGAAATTCAGCAGCTGCAGCAGCAAATTGATGCCGATCCTGACAACCCTGAACTGGCGACCAGGCTGGCCGTTCAGCTGCATCAGGTCGGCCGCAACGAAGAGGCGCTGGCGCTGCTGTTCGGCCATTTGCAAAAAGATTTAGGCGCGGCGGACGGCCATGCGCGCAAGATCCTGCAGGAGATCCTGGCGGCGCTGGGCACGGGCGATGCGCTGGCCGCAAAATACCGTCGCCAGCTCTATTCCCTGCTTTACTAACAAAGCATCCGGGCTGAATGGATCAGCCCGTTTTTCAACAACCCGGAGGTTATATGTTGACTGTTATTCCCGTTATTATTCTTGTCGCGCTGGTGCTTGTCTGGTCCGGCATCAAAATTGTGCCGCAGGGCTACCAATGGACGGTCGAACGTTTTGGCCGCTACACCAAAACGCTGCAGCCCGGCCTTAACCTTCTGGTGCCCTTTATGGATCGCGTTGGTCGCAAGATCAACATGATGGAACAGGTGCTGGATATCCCCTCGCAGGAAATCATCTCGAAAGATAACGCCAGCGTGACTATCGATGCCGTCTGCTTTATTCAGGTAATCGACTCGCCACGCGCGGCCTACGAGGTCAGCAACCTTGAGCTGGCTATCGTGAATTTAACCATGACCAATATGCGTACCGTACTGGGCTCGATGGAGCTGGACGAGATGCTGTCGCAGCGCGATAACATCAACACCCGGCTGCTGCGTATCGTGGATGAAGCGACCAACCCGTGGGGCGTCAAAATTACCCGCATTGAAATTCGCGACGTGCGGCCACCGGCCGAGCTGATTGCCTCTATGAACGCGCAGATGAAGGCGGAACGTACCAAGCGCGCCGATATTCTGGAAGCGGAAGGCGTCCGCCAGGCCGCGATCCTGCGTGCGGAAGGCGAGAAGCAGTCACAGATCCTGAAAGCGGAGGGCGAGCGCCAGTCAGCTTTCCTCCAGGCCGAGGCGAGGGAACGCGGCGCAGAAGCCGAAGCACGCGCCACCAAAATGGTTTCAGAAGCCATCGCCGCCGGGGATATTCAGGCCATCAACTACTTCGTGGCGCAGAAATACACCGATGCGCTGCAGAAGATTGGCACCTCACAAAGCAGCAAAATGATTATGATGCCGCTGGAATCGTCAAGCCTGATCGGTTCGGTCGCTGGCATCGCCGAGCTGCTGAAGGAAACCAAAAAAGACAGGCAAAGCTGATGGCGAGCGAACTGTTCGCCAATCCTGCCTGGCTGTGGCTGACGCTGGGCGGCATCCTGCTTGCGGCGGAAATGCTGGGCGCCAGCGGCTATCTGCTCTGGAGCGGCGTCGCTGCCGTGCTGGTCAGCCTGCTGGTCTGGCTGGTGCCGCTGCCCTGGGAGTGGCAGGGTTTATGCTTTGCCATCCTGACCATCCTTTCCGCGCTGTGGTGGTATAGCTGGCTGCGCGGCCGGGATCGTAAGCAGCCGCCCTCCTCGCTTAACCAGCGCGGTAGCCAGCTGATTGGCTCTGCGCTACGGCTGGAGGAAGCGCTGCACGACGGTATAGGGCATATTCGCGTTGGCGACAGCAGCTGGCGCGTCCAGGCTACGGAAAACCTTCCTGCCGGTACGCCGGTTACGGTGGTGGCGGTGGAAGGGATTACGCTGCGGATCGTCAGGCGAGATCCCAACAACGAGCAATCGGCGTAGCCCTTTCGATTTTTACGGGCCGTAAAGATGCCTTAGCGAGCGCCCGCTTAACGCCCCTTGCTCTCGTGGCAGCATCCCGCCAGGTTATCAATAATAGGGCAATCGGCGCCCTCATTGCCCGGACAGCTGGCCGCCAGCGCCAGCAGCCGCTCGCGCATCAGGTTCAGTTCGCTGATATGCGCTTCGATTTCCGCCACTTTATTCAGCGTTCTGGCTTTTACCTCGGCGCTATGGCGCTGCGGATTGTGGAAGAGCAGCAGCATTTCACGGCACTCTTCCAGGCTAAAGCCCACCTGGCGCGACTGGCGCAGCAGCGTCAGCTCCTCCAGATGCTTTGTCGTGTAGTGGCGATAGCCGTTCTCGCCGCGCGAAGGTGCGGTCAACAACCCTTTTTCCTCATAAAATCGGATGGCCTTGCTGGTCAGCCCGGTTTTTTTAGCTACGTCGCTAATGTTCATATAGGGATCCGCCTGTCTGCTATCGCTTAATTTTAACACTCTTCACGGCAGGACTAAAATTGTCCGTGCCGGCCAGAGACAAGCTTGACCCTCCCCTTGATGGAAGGTTTATCCTTAATCCTGACGGTGTTCCGACTAAGCAAAGGAGTTTTTATGTCACAAACAACGGTATTAAAACTGGATGGCCTTTCCTGCGGTCATTGCATAAAAAGAGTCAAAGAAACGCTGGAGAAACGGGATGATGTGGATCAGGCCGAGGTATCTCTGGATGAAGCCCGCGTAACCGGCCACGCTGCACCGCAGGCGCTTATCGCGGCGGTAGAAGAGGCAGGCTATCAGGCCGCGCTGGCGGACGACGCGCGCCCAAAGCCTGAACCGCTGACAGTATCAGATCCCCAGCCGGAAGCGCTGACAGCGGCCCCTTCTCAGCTTCCGGCAACCGATGACAGCTTTCATCTGTTAATTGGCGGCATGAGCTGCGCCAGCTGCGTCAGTCGCGTTGAGCACGCGCTGCAGCAGGTGCCCGGCACGCATCAGGCGCGGGTAAATCTTGCCGAACGCAGCGCGCTGGTGATGGGCGACGTTTCGCCCGATGCGCTGATTCAGGCGGTGCGCAACGCGGGCTACGATGCCGAAATTATCGAAGATGAAAGCGAGCGCCGCGAAAAACAGCAGCAAACGGCGCTTAAAGCGATGCGTCGTTTTCGCTGGCAGGCGCTGCTGGCGCTGGCGTTTGGTCTGCCCCTGATGGGCTGGGGCATGCTCGGCGACAACATGATGTTAACCGCCGATAACCGCGTCACCTGGCTGACACTGGGCGCCGTGACGCTGGTAATTATGGTCGTTGCGGGCGGCCATTTTTATCGTAGCGCCTGGCGCAGCCTGCTGAACGGCAGCGCGACGATGGATACGCTGGTCGCGCTCGGCACGGCGGCGGCCTGGCTCTATTCCAGCGCGGTCACCCTGTGGCCCGCTGCTTTTCCTTCAGAAGCGCGTCACCTTTACTACGAAGCCAGCGTAATGATTATTGGCCTGATTAACCTTGGCCATATGCTTGAACAGCGCGCGCGCCAGCGATCTTCTCAGGCGCTGGAGCGATTATTGGATCTCACCCCGCCTTCCGCCCGTGTGGTTATCGCCGGTGAAGAGAAAGCGATGCCGCTCAGCGAAGTGACGCCGGGCATGACGCTGCGCCTGACCACGGGCGATCGCGTGCCCGTTGATGGCGTCATCGTCCAGGGCCAGGCCTGGCTGGATGAGGCGATGCTGACCGGCGAAGCGCTGCCGCAGGAGAAAAGCGCGGGCGACAAGGTTCACGCGGGCACGGTAATGCAGGACGGCAGCGTGCTGTTCACCGCCAGCGCGGTCGGAAAAAATACCACGCTGTCGCGCATTGTGAATCTGGTTCGCCAGGCGCAAAGCAGCAAGCCCGAACTCAGTCGCCTGGTAGATAAAATTTCTGCGATTTTCGTGCCCGCCGTGGTCGCTATCGCGCTGCTGAGCGCGGCCGTCTGGTATTTTATCGGGCCTGCGCCGCAGCTGGTTTATACGCTGGTTATTGCCACGACGGTGCTGATCATCGCCTGTCCCTGCGCGCTTGGGTTAGCCACGCCGATGTCGCTTACCGCCGGGATGGGCCGCGCCGCCGAGTTTGGCGTGCTGGTGCGGGACGCGGACGCGCTGCAGCGCGCCAGCACGCTGAATACGCTGGTTTTTGATAAAACCGGTACGCTGACGGAAGGCAAACCGCAGGTGGCGGCCATCCGGGTGTTTAACGGTGCCGACGAGCAGCAGGCGCTCTCGCTGGCGGCCGCGCTGGAGCAAGGTTCGCAGCATCCGTTGGCCCGCGCCATTATCGGGCGCGCCGGTCAGGCTGCTTTGCCCGAGGTCACCGGCTTTCGCACGCTGGGCGGCCTGGGCGTCAGCGGGCAGATCCAGGACGAAACCTGGCGGCTGGGCAACCGTACGCTGATGGCGCAACACAATGTGGTTGAGGAGGAAATGGACAAGGCGATCGCCTCTCAGGCCGCGAAAGGCATGACGCCGGTGCTGCTGGCAGCGGGCAATCAGCTTAAAGCTATCTTTTTCCTGCGCGATGCCCTGCGTCAGGAAAGCGTCGCCACGCTGCAGCAGCTGCGCGAGCAGGGTTATCGTTTAGTGATGCTGACGGGCGACAATGAAATCACCGCGCAGGCTATTGCCAGCGAAGCCGGCATCGATGACGTTATTGCCGGGGTCTTGCCGGACGGGAAAGCAGAAGCGATTAAAAAACTACAGCAGCAGGGAGCCAGCGTGGCGATGATTGGCGACGGCATTAATGACGCGCCGGCGCTGGCGCAGGCGGATGTGGGTATCGCTATCGGCAGCGGCAGCGACGTGGCGATTGAGACGGCAGGCATCACGCTGATGCGTCACGATCTGCACGCCGTGGTGGACGCGCTGGCCGTGGCAAAAGCGACGCTGCGCAATATGAAGCAGAACCTGCTGGGAGCGTTTATCTATAACGCCTGCGGCATCCCGATTGCGGCTGGCGTGCTCTATCCGTTAACCGGCACCCTGCTCAGCCCGGTCGTAGCCGGTGCCGCGATGGCGCTCTCTTCGGTAACCGTCGTCAGCAACGCCAACCGACTGCTTCGCTATCAGCCGCCAAAGTGACGCACAGTCTTGTCTGAAAGCCCGGTCTCCGTCTGTCCTTCGGTGGGCTAAACCGTTAGCATAAGGGAAACTAACGGAGCGGAGCCTATGGGAAAATTACTGCAAAAGGCTGTCGCGCTGTGGCGCAAACTCTCGCCCATTAGCTATGCCTATCCGGCGCAGGATATGGCGCTCGGCGCCCGCCATCTGCATCTGGTGGGCAGTATTCATATGGGCACGCAAACCATGATGCCGCTTCCGGCGGCGCTGCAAAAAAAACTGGCGCGGGCCGATGCGCTGATTGTGGAGGCGGATATCACCTCCGGCGCCTCGCCTTTTAGCGCCAGTGAAATCTGCCCGCCGCTGGCGGAGCGTCTGAGCGAGCGGGAGCTGGAGGAATTGCAGCGTGTCTGCCGCGAGGTCGCTATTGACGCAGAAGTTATCGATCGGCTGCCCGCCTGGCAGATAGCCTTAATGCTGCAGGCGCAGCAGGCCCAGCGTCTTGGGCTGCGGACGGATTACGGTATCGATTTCCAGCTGCTCAGCGCCGCCAAAGCGCAGGGGAAAAAAATCATCGAGCTGGAAGGGCCGCAGGCGCAGCTGGATCTGTTGAAAGCGCTGCCCGATAACGGTCTGTCGCTGCTGCAGGATACGCTGCAGCACTGGCACACCAACGCGCGCCTGCTGCAAACCATGATTGGCTGGTGGCTGGAAACGCCGCCTGCGGACAGCCGACCGGCCCTGCCCGGTACCTTTAACAGCGCGTTAAACGAGGTGCTGATGCTGCAACGCAATCAGCGCTGGCGGCAGGATCTGACGGCGTTGCCGCCAGGGGAGTATGTGGTGGCCGTGGGCGCGCTGCACCTGTATGGCGAAGGCAATTTGCCGGACCTGCTGAAAAAAGGCTAAAAAAAAAGGCCAATATCGCTACCGGCCATGAATAAGATCTGTTTTATGATTTTAGTTCGCCTTCGACAAAGGCCGAAGGGGCAAAGATTGTCGCCTGGATCCCACATTTTCGCCAGTACTTTTTTTCGCCAGTTGTTCCATGCGCCACCTGAGGAGAAGCGTCGTGACGCCAGCCGTAAAACTGCTTGAAAAGCAAAAAATAAAATTTCAGCTGCACAGCTATGAGCACGACAGCAGCGAAACCCACTTTGGCGATGAAGCCGTACGGATGCTGAACCAGGATCCCGATCGGGTGTTTAAAACGCTGTTGGTTTCGCTGAACGGCGAGGCGAACACGCTGGCGGTAGCCGTCACGCCCGTTGCCGGCCAGCTGGATTTAAAAAGCGTCGCCAAAGCGCTGGGCGTAAAGAAAGTCGAAATGGCCGATCCGCAGATCGCCCAGCGAATCACGGGCTATCAGCTGGGCGGCATCAGTCCGCTGGGGCAAAAAAAACGTTTGCCCGTAGTGGTGGATACGCTGGCGCAGCAGTTTCCCACCGTGTTTGTTTCCGGCGGACGACGCGGGCTTGAGATAGAGCTGGCTCCGCAGGATCTGGCGCGGCAGCTCAACGCCAGCTTTGCCGCTATCGCGAAGCGCGACCGCAGCTAGTTGGTCTGCGCCAGCAGCCGATCGATCATCCAGCGCCCGGCCGGGCCGGGCGGCGACAGCCGCGACCAGGCGACATCCACCGAAAGATTCTGCGGCCAGCCGGCGATCGGCAGCTCGCGCAGCACCTGATGGCCGAACTGCTCCACCAGCCAGCGCGGCAGTATCGTCCAGCCAAAGCCCTGTTCCGCCATCTCCAGCAGCAGCAGATAAGAAGGCGCAGACCAGACGCCGTTGCCCGGCCGGGGCCGCCCCTTCTCTACCCACGTGTTCAGACAGAGCTGCCGCTCGCTTTTTAACGCTTCGCTGCTGACGACAGCCTGCCGCGTCAGCGGATGATCCTGATGCAGATAAATAGCCATCTGCGCTTTAACCTGAAGCCTTGCAGTGGCGATATCAGCCGGGTAATGCGGCTGCACGCGGATCACCCCAATATGCGCCCTTCCGGCCTGGATCAGATCGATAACGTCGGCATCTTCGGCAATCATGCATTCAAATTCAATCTGCGGATAGCGATCGGCAAAGCGTCTCAGCAGCGATTCATGGTAATCCGCCTGCCAGAAATCGGAGATCGCCATGCTCAGGCAGGGTTCCACATCGCCAGTCAGGCGGATAGCTAGCTCATCCAGCCGCTCGCTGGCCGCCAGTATTTCCCGCACCTGTGCCAGCGCCCGCTGCCCGTTCTCTGTCAGCACCGGCGAGCGCCCGTCGCGGCTGAACAAGGCGAACCCCAAATCTGTTTCCAGGTTGGCCACGGCAGCGCTGACGGTGGACTGGCTTTTACGCAGCGCTCTGGCAGCGGCAGAAAAGGAGCCGCTTTCCACCGTCTGTACAAACGCCTGTAACGATTCCGGTGAATATCGCATTTAAGTATCGCTTTTTCCGATGGGTAATCATTTTATCTTAGCAAACCGGGCAGGCAAAATACCGGTCTGATTTTAAGGAGAACCAATGAGCCGTACACTGAAAGAACGTTTTTTCCACGCCCTGGGTTTTGAAGCATTGGCAGTGACGATAGTTTCGCCGCTGGCCGCGTGGGCAATGGATAAACCGCTGTTCCAGATGGGCGCGCTGGCTATTATGCTGTCGACCGTCGCCATGCTCTGGAACATGGTTTACAACGCCGGTTTCGACCGTCTATTCCCGAACGGCCGTCAGAGCTGGCTGCTGCGTATCGTGCACGCGCTGGCTTTTGAAGGCGGGTTTATTCTGATTGGTTTGCCAATCGCCGCCTGGATGCTGGGCGTTTCGCTGTGGCAGGCGCTGCTGCTGGAAATCGGTTTTTTCCTTTTCTTCCTGCCCTATACGGTGGTCTATAACTGGTTATACGACACGCTTCGCGCCAAATGGCAGCGCAAAGCGCATCCTGTGTCTTCAGAACAGTGACGACCAGACCTGGCGCATAGCCAGTTCAATACGCGGCAGCCGCCATTTTTTCGGCGGCTCGTCGGCTTTTTGTTCCGTCACGGCGGCCTTCTGCTGATAAAGAATTTCGTCGTGCGGTGCAAAAGCGCTGGCTTTCAGCGGCGAGTGCTTCTCAATATACTGTTTCAGCACCTCGGCATCGACAAAGCCGGTGTTTACGTAGCCCGGCATAGAGGTGATAACAGGATAGCCGTCGCCGCCGGTCGCGTTGAAGCTGAGCGTCGCCATGCGGTAGGTTTTGTCCGCCTGGAGCGGTTCGCCTTTGATTTTTACGTCATGAACGCTGCTGCCATCGGCCGTCAGGCTAACGTTGGCCAGCTGCGCGTAGGCGCCGGAATCGACCTGTTTATTTGCTACTACCGCCAGATATTTTTCAACTTCGCTGCCCTTCATATCGACATAGACGACCGTGTTGCCGAAAGGCTGCACCTTCAGCACATCCTTGTAGGTGATGTCGCCGGGTTCGATGGAGTCCCGCACGCCGCCGCCGCTCATTACCGCGAAATCAGCGCCGGTTCGCTCTGCCTGCGCGCTCAGGAGCACACGGGCAAGGTTGGTCTGCACAAAGCGCACCTTGCTGCGATCCCCTTCCAGATGGCCGTCTACGCTGCCGATTTTGACGTTAAGCTGTGCCTCTCCCTTTTTCTGGAAAGGCGTCAGCAGCTTCATCATCGCCGGATTTTTGGCGATTTCCTGGGTGTAATTCACCCAGCTGACGCTGCCGTCGGCATTGGTCACCTTATGCCGCAGATTGATCGGCACCAGTTCGTAATGTTCCAGCGTCAGCTTGCCGTTCAGGAAGGTAAAATCGGCCCGGCCGATATATTTTCCCCATTCGTGCGCCTGAACAATCCAGGTGCCGTTTTGCCGATCCGGCTGGCACGGCGTGCCCGGCACGTAATCCGCCTGCTTAACGTTTTCCTTCGCCATACAGACCGGATCCTGAGAATGGCCGCCCACGATCATATCCAGATAGCCTGCCGGCAGCGCCCGAGCCATCTCCACGTCGCCCGGCGCGTTGGAGCCGTGATTGCCGTTATCGTAGTGGCCCATATGCGTCGCCGCGATAATCACGTCCGGCTTCTCCTGCTGGCGCAGCGCTTCCACCACCGCCTTCGCTTCCGCCGCCGGTTTATGAAAAACGATGTCGGTAAAATTCTCCGGGTTGCCGATTTTAGCCGTGTCGTCAGTGGTCAGTCCGATCACCGCGATTTTCAGTCCCATCCGATTAAACAACGCATAGGGCTGGAACAGGCGCTGTCCGGTGCTTTTCTGATAAATGTTGGCGGAAAGCAGCGGGAATTTCGCCCATTTTTGCTGCTGACGCAGCACGGAAAGCGGGTTATCAAACTCGTGGTTGCCGATCGCCATCGCATCGTAGCCAATCAGGTTCATGCCGCGAAAGTCGGGCTCGGCATCCTGTAAGTCCGATTCCGGCACGCCGGTATTGATATCGCCGCCGGAGAGGATCAACACCGCGCCGCCGTGCGCCTGCACGTCGTAGCGGATCTGATCCATCATGGTTTTTTGCGCCGCCAGCCCGTACTCGTCATGCTCGTTTTGCCAGAAGCGGCCGTGATGATCGTTGGTATGCAGCACGGTGAATTTATAAACCCGGTCTTTAACCCAGGCCTGCGCGGCAAGCGGCGCGCTGAGTAAAGCCAGCGCCAATAGCGTCAGCGAGTTTTTTTTCAGTGAAAGCACAACGGATCTCCTTGTTGAAGCACTTATAAGGCTGGCGTAACCAGCAATCTACTACAGGCGCGGCGAATGGCAAGCGGTGCCGGTTTTCGGCAGCGCGTCGCGGGCCCTTAAAACAAGCGCGACGGCTGGATGAGTGCTAAATCTGCGGCCTTGCTGCATACGCATCCTGTTTAGTGCGGTTGTTTGCAGCTGTGTCGCAAAAAAGCGGCCTGCGTTTTGAAAGATAACTGCATAATCTTTATTATCAGAACAGTCATTATTCAGCTCTCCAGCCACTTAACACATTAAAATCACGCGATCCTGTGTGTTTTTGCTGCCAGCGCTTTTTTTCACATTTTTACCTGAATAAGGCAGGCAGACTAGCCGGATATACCATACACTTTAAGCTTACATTCGGATACATTTGCACATACAAGGAGAGAAGCATGCACCACACTACCCCGCTTATCACCACCATTGTCGGCGGGCTTGTTCTCGCTTTTCTCCTGGGTATGCTGGCCAATCGGCTGCGGGTTTCGCCGCTGGTTGGCTATTTGCTGGCTGGCGTGCTGGCCGGCCCATTCACGCCCGGTTTTGTCGCCGATACCAATCTGGCACCCGAGCTGGCGGAGCTGGGCGTCGTGCTGCTGATGTTTGGCGTTGGCCTGCATTTCTCGCTGAAGGATCTGATGGCGGTTAAAGCGATCGCTATCCCCGGTGCCGTGGCGCAGATCGCCGTCGCCACGCTGTTGGGTATGGGGCTTTCCTCGCTGCTGGGCTGGCCGTGGATGACCGGGCTGGTGTTCGGCCTTTGCCTTTCCACCGCCAGTACCGTGGTGCTGCTGCGCGCGCTGGAAGACAGGCAGCTTCTTGACAGTCAGCGCGGGCAGATCGCTATCGGCTGGCTGATTGTGGAAGATCTGGTAATGGTGCTGGCGCTGGTGCTGCTTCCGGCTATCGCGGGCATGTTTGAGCAAGGCAACGCCAGCGTAAGTATGCTGCTGATCGATCTGCTGATTACCATCGGCAAGGTGGTGGCCTTTATGGTGCTGATGATGGTGGTCGGTCGACGCGCGGTGCCCTGGATCCTCGCTCGCAGCGCCGCAACCGGTTCCAGAGAGCTGTTTACCCTGGCGGTGCTGGCGCTGGCGCTGGGCATCGCTTTTGGCGCGGTAGAGTTTTTTGACGTTTCCTTTGCGCTGGGCGCCTTCTTTGCGGGCATGGTGCTGAACGAGTCCGAGCTGAGCCATCGCGCCGCGCATGATACGCTGCCGCTGCGTGACGCCTTTGCGGTGCTGTTTTTCGTCTCCGTCGGGATGCTGTTCGACCCGATGATCCTGCTGGAACAGCCGCTGGCAGTTGCGGGCGTGCTGGCTATTATCGTGCTGGGCAAATCGCTGGCCGCGCTGCTGCTGGTGCTGCTGTTCGGCCATTCCCGCCGTACCGCGCTGACCATTTCGGTGAGCCTGGCGCAGATCGGCGAGTTCGCCTTTATTCTCGCCGGACTGGGGATCTCGCTAAAGCTGCTTCCTGATGAAGGCCGCAATCTGGTGCTGGCAGGCGCCATCCTTTCCATCATGCTTAATCCGCTGCTTTTCGCGCTGCTGCAGCGCTATCTCGGTAAAAAAGAGGCCGAGGAAGAGCAGCAGCAGGCCGCAATAATGGAAGAGGAAAACCCGATCCCGGTTAATCTCTGTAACCACGCCATCATCGTCGGTTTTGGCCGCGTCGGCAGCCTGCTGGGCAGGAAACTGATAGAAAATGGCGTGCCGATTGTGGTGGTTGAGAACAGCCGGACGCGGGTGGATGCCTTAAGGGCGGAAGGGATCAGCGCTGTGTTGGGCAACGCTGCCCGCACGGAGACGATGGATCTGGCGCGTCTGGACTGCGCGCGCTGGCTGCTGCTCACTATCCCTAATGGTTTTGAAGCGGGCGAAATCGTCATCGCCGCACGAGAGAAGCGCCCGTCGATTGAGATCCTCGCGCGGGCGCATCATGACGAAGAGGTGCACTACATTACCGAGCGCGGCGCAAATCAGGTGGTGATGGGCGAGCGGGAGATTGCCAACAGCATGCTGAATATTATGCTCGCCAATGAAAAGGCAAGCGCGCCGCAACCCAGCCCGATCTGAAAAGGCGAGTTTGATGACAAACTTAAAAGCCTGCGGCTTACACTGCCATTTTTACAGCGATCCAACCGCTTCACAGCGGCGGAGGCTGAGCGGATAAGCGGACCGTTTTCGCGCATGGACGCGCGAAACGAGCCTACATGGACGTGCGCGTCCGTGTTCCGCTCTGCCTCTGCGGCTATTTACCAGACTGATAGCCAACTGATGGCTGAGCATAGCTTTGTTAACAGTCTCAGGCGGTCTCTGGAAGAGGCCGCGCTCGTCTTATCTTTCCCAGTAGGACTCTTCCAGGCTGTCTTCGCGCTCCGGCAGCCCTCGGGTCAGGCGCGGCGAGTGCTGATTCAGCACCTGATAGCTGACGCGGTTGGCGTATTTACAAACCTGCGCCAGCGAGGAATAGGTCAGGTAGCGACGACCGTGTTTGCTGGAGTTCGGCACGTTCAGACGATGATAGTCGTTAGCGGTGATATCGTGCAGCACCGCCGCCAGCGCGCCGTCGCCCGCGCCGTTGGTGTTCATGATCTTCTCCGGGCCGCCCATATAAGGCGCGATATGCGAGAAAATGCGCAGCGGCTGCTCACAGTCCTGGTGGCGCATCGCGCGGCTGAACTCATACTGGTTGAACTCCGGGATCGCGCCTGGCAGCAGCGGATGCTGCGTTTTGCGCTTGCCCTCTTCCTCAGTGTAGCCCGCCATATACAGACCGTTCGGCCCGGCGGTGCACAGCACCAGATCCACCCAGTCCAGCGCCATATTCGCCGCCTGTAGCGGATCGCTGAACCCGGTCAGCGCCTCGCCCTCTTCCTCGTTCATCGCCACCACGGAAACGTGATCGCGCAGGAAATCGCGCCAGAACTGCGGATTGTCGCCAATCACGTATTTCGTGCCCAGCGTCAGCACCACCGGTACGTTATGCTTTTTCGCCCAGGCGATGGCCTGCATCGTTGCTTCCGCCATCGGTTCGCCCGGCTTGCAGCGCAGCAGATAAGAGGTCAGCAGCAGCGCGGACGCGCCCGCTACCACCTCTTCAGGAATGCTTTCCTTGCTCAGCTGGTTCATCATGCCCGGACTGATGGCAAAGGTACGCTCGCCGTGTTCGCCAATCAGCGTAAAGCAGCGGCCGATAGCGCCGTCGACGCCCTGCAAATAGTTCAGATCGGTACGGCTGGAGGTATTGCACAGGTAGCGATAGGCGTAGCTCCCGATCTGCACGTTGCTGCACATCACGCCCAGCAGCACCGAGCGGTCGTCGGCCAGCACCGAGTAGTTGTGCAGCGTGTTGCCGATGGTACCGCCCGCAAACTGATGGGTGATCAGGTTGTTTTGCGTCAGCTCTGCATACAGCGCTTCGGCAACCTCGTCTTCAATCACCAGCGAGTGGCCCGCACTCAGGCCGTAGCGCGCCACAAAAGCGTCATCCACCTTCGCTTCGATATCCACCAGGATCTGATCGATACCCGCTATCCAGCTGGTCGCGGTTTCGCTTTCCGGCTGCACGGGCTGGAGCAGCGGGTCGCGCGCGCTGACGGGAAAGTAGTGTTTGGATTTACGCTGGCCGGGAAATTTCATATTGCTGACTTCTGGAAAGAATAGGAAGCAGCCAATGATAACAGGGATGCGGCTAAGTGCCCACACCCCTCTTTTTTAGCGCTGGCTGTTGACCAGCTCAACCATCATATCGATATGTAGCTCATCGTCGTTCAGCGCCGGGATATATTCAAACTTGGTGCCGCCCGCGTGCATAAAGAATTCGCAGTTCTGCTCGCTGATCTCTTCCAGCGTTTCCAGACAGTCGGCGGAGAAGCCAGGGCTCATGACCTGTACATGCTTCACGCCCTTTGCCGGCAGCGACTGCATCGTTTCGTCAGTATAGGGCGTCAGCCACGGCTCGCGGCCAAAGCGCGACTGGAAAGTCAGCATCGCTTCGTGTTCGGCCAGGCCCAGCGCGGCAATCAGCGCCTCGCTGGTTTCCCGACAGCGCAGCGGATAATCGTCGCCCTGATCGGCAAAACGCTGCGGAATGCCGTGGAAAGACATCACCAGCAGATCCGGCTTGCCATGTTTAGCAAACGACCGTTCGACCGACGCCTTCAGCGCGGCAATATAGGCCGGATGCGTGGCGTAATCGCGGATAAACTGCACCGAAGGCAGGCTGCGATAACCGGCAAAGACCTCGGTGATGCCGTCCCAGACCGCCGCCACGGTAGAGCAGGAAAACTGCGGGTACAGCGGCAGCACGATCAGGCGGGTTACGCCCTGCGCCATCAGGCTGTCAAGCGCGCTTTTCAGGCTCGGATTGCCGTAGCTCATGCCCAGTTCCACAGGCATAGGTAGCCGGGCCGCCAGCGCTTCGCGCTGCCGTTTGCTGTAGACCATCAGCGGCGAGCCGTCTTCCATCCAGACCGATGCGTAAAGTTTTGCAACGCGCGGCGAACGGATCGGCAGGATCACGCCGTTCAGGATTGGCCACCACAGCCAGCGCGGCGTATCGACCACGCGCTTGTCGCTGAGGAACTGTTTCAGGTAGCGTTTAACAGCAGGCGTGGTTGGCGCGTCAGGTGTACCTAGGTTCACCAGCAGCACGCCGGGTTTATCTTGCCTCATTGTTATTCCTTCTCTGGGCATGTCAGGTGATGAAAACGAGAATCATTCTAGCGGAAAATCAGGAAGGGGTAACCAATTGCTGTAGTAGGGCCAGCTTTTGCTGGCCCCGGAAGGTATTAACCGAAGATTTTTTCCAGTTCGGCGCTGACTTCAGACACTTTACGGGTGCCGTCAATTTTGTGGTAAGCGGTGTGGCCCGCTTCCGCTTCTTTGCTGTAGTAGGCAATTAGCGGCGCGGTCATCTGATGATATTCCACCAGGCGCTTACGCACGGTTTCTTCCTGATCGTCTTTACGCGTGGTCAGCTCTTCACCGGTCACGTCGTCTTTGCCTTCCACCTTAGGCGGGTTGAAGGTCACATGGTAAACGCGGCCGGATGGCGCATGAACGCGACGACCCACGATACGTTCAACAATCAGCTCGTCCGGTACGGCGAACTCCAGCACGTTGTCGATTTTGATGCCCGCTTCCTTCATGGCGTCAGCCTGAGGGATAGTGCGCGGGAAGCCATCAAGCAGGAAACCGTTACGGCAATCTTCCTGCGCGATGCGCTCTTTAACCAGGGCAATAACCAGTTCATCAGTGACCAGTTTGCCTGCATCCATCAGTTCTTTGGCCTGTTGACCCAGCTCGCTGCCGGCTTTAACCGCTGCGCGCAGCATGTCGCCCGTGGAGATCTGCGGAATGCCGTATTTCTCCATAATAAACTGAGCCTGTGTCCCCTTACCTGCACCCGGAGCACCGAGCAGAATAATACGCATTGCGTAAATCCCCTTGCGAATCGCTTTAATCAAGTTATGTAGGGCATGAACATACCATCATGCCCCTGTATCCACAAGGAACGCGGCCGTTAAGCTGGGTTATCGCCCGGTAAAGTTACCGGTAACGCCAGGGGTTTCGGCATTATTGACGCCGCTTTAGCGCTTTACGGGCGCCGTCGTGCCGAAAGCCTTGTTTTCAGACAATTTCACCTTTTCGCCAGCAGGATCGCTACCGGTATAGTCCCTTGAGAGACGCGGTTTTCGGCAGGATCGCGCTTGCGGGAAAGCGTCGGGATGATAGGGAGTTGAGTTAAGAACCAGGCAGGAGGGAAACCAAACAGAAAGGCAGAGGGCGTTGCCCCCTGCCTTTGACCGATTTAGCCCAGCAGCAGCTGGTTCATGCGGCGGATAAACTGGTTAGGATCTTCCAGCGTGCCGCGCTCGGCAAACATCGCCTGATCGAGCAGCAGCTCAATCCACTCGCCGAAGCGGGCTTCATCCTGCGTATCCGCAGCGCGTTTAACCAGCGCGTGCTCCGGGTTCAGCTCAAACAGGTACTTCACTTCCGGCACCGGCTGGCCCGCAGCGGCGAACAGCTTCGCCATCTGGGTGCTCATGTCGTTGGCGTCGGTGGTGACGATAGCAGGCGTGTCGGTCAGGCGGTGCGTCAGACGCACATCCTTCACGCGCTCGCCCAGCAGCGTTTTCACGCGGTCGACAAACGGCTCCAGCGCTTTTTCCGCTTCTTTCTGCTCTTCGCTTTCTTCGTCTGCGAGCTTGCTCAGCGCTTCGTCCGCCTTGCTGACGCTCTGGAAGGTTTTGCCATCGAACTCGGTCAGATAGCTCATCATCCATTCGTCGATACGATCGGAGAGCAGCAGCACCTCGATGCCTTTCTTACGGAACAGCTCCAGATGCGGGCTGCTTTTCGCGGCGGCATAGCTGTCGGCGGTGATGTAGTAAATCTTCTCCTGCCCTTCCACCATGCGGCTGACATAGTCTTCCAGCGACACGGTCTGCGCGGAGCCTTCACTGCTGGTAGAGGCAAAACGCAGCAGTTTGGCGATGGTTTCTTTGTTGGCGCTGTCTTCAGCCGGGCCTTCTTTCAGCACCAGACCGAACTGCTGCCAGAATTTCTGATACTGCTCTTCGTCATCCTTCGCCACTTTCTCCAGCATTTGCAGCGCGCGCTTGCTCAGGGCGTTACGCAGATTCTGGGTAATGCGGCTGTCCTGCAGGATTTCACGCGAGACGTTCAGCGGCAGATCGCTGGAATCTATCAGGCCGCGCACGAAGCGCAGGTAGTTCGGCATAAACTGCTCGGCGTCGTCCATGATAAACACGCGCTGCACGTAGAGCTTCAGCCCGTGCTTGTGATCGCGGTTCCACATGTCCCACGGCGCCTGCGAAGGGATATACAGCAGGCTGGTGTACTCCTGCTTGCCTTCTACGCGATTATGGCTCCAGGTCAGCGGATCGGCAAAATCGTGCGAAACGTGTTTGTAGAACTCTTTGTACTCGTCGTCGCTGATCTCAGACTTGTTGCGCGTCCACAGCGCCTGCGCCTTGTTGATTTTTTCCCAGCTGGAGGTTTTCTCTTCTTCGTTATGCTCTTCGATCTCTACCGGCAGCGCGATGTGATCGGAATATTTGCTGATGATGCTGCGCACGCGCCACGCGTCCAGGAACTCGTCTTCGCCTTCGCGCAGATGCAGCGTAATCTCCGTACCACGATCTTCTTTCGTGATATCGGCAATGGTGTACTCGCCTTCGCCTGCGGATTCCCAGAACACGCCTTCATCCGCAGCGGCGCCGGCAGCGCGGGTGCGTACGGAAACCTTGTCCGCCACGATAAAGGCGGAATAGAAGCCGACGCCGAACTGGCCGATTAGCTGGCTGTCCTTCGCCTGATCGGATCCTAATGATTCCAGGAAGGATTTGGTGCCCGATTTGGCAATGGTGCCCAGATTCTCAATGACTTCGTCTCGCGTCATCCCGATGCCGTTATCGCTCAGCGTCAGGGTACGATTTTCCTTATCAACAGAAACACGCACGCGCAGATCGCCGTCGCCCGCGTAAAGTTCCGGCGAAGAAAGCGCGCGGAAGCGCAGCTTGTCGGCCGCATCGGAGGCGTTGGAGATCAGCTCACGCAGGAAGATTTCTTTGTTTGAATAGAGGGAATGGATCATCAGGTGCAGAAGCTGTTTTACCTCTGACTGGAAGCCACGCGTCTCTTGTCCTTTCATGGTCATTGCTACCTCAGTTAACTTGGCGGTTTACATTGAGAAGTAGAATGGGGACGACTGGCGGGTTTTCAAGACGGCACGACGCATCGTGCCGTTAAATGACTAAAATTTAATCTTGTGGCGCCCGGCCAGAGAGTGGGAAAGCGTGGTGCCGTCCACCATCTCCAGCTCGCCGCCAACCGGCACGCCGTGGGCGATGCGGCTGGCGTCAACGCCATACTGACCGCACAGCTCGGCAATGTAGTTGGCGGTCGCCTCGCCTTCAACCGTAGGGTTAGTGGCCAGGATCACCTCCTGAATCGTCTCTTTTTCCAGCCGTTGTTCCAGCCGGTCAAGACCGATATCGTTCGGGCCAATGCCATCCAGCGGCGAAAGGTGCCCCATCAGCACAAAGTAGCGGCCGGCGAACTGCCCGGTCTGCTCAATGGCGTGAATGTCGGCCGGGCTTTCTACCACGCAGATAAGACCCGTCTGCTGACGACGAGTATTCGCGCAGATGGTGCAGATTTCCTGCTCGGTAAAGGTGCGACAATCTGCACAGTGTCCAATTTCCGACATGGCGCGCGTCAGCGCCTGCGCCAGACGCATTCCGCCGCTGCGATCGCGCTGCAGCAGCTGGAACGCCATACGCTGGGCCGATTTCGGCCCCACGCCGGGCAGACAGCGCAGCGACTCCATCAGGCTTTCAAGGAGCGGGCTGGTCTGCATCAGAACGGCATCTTGAAGCCAGGCGGCAGCTGCATCCCGCTGGATACCGCAGACATTTTCTCTTTCTGCGCTTCCGCTACGCGACGGGCGGCATCGTTAAATGCGGCAGCGACCAGATCTTCCAGCATATCTTTGTCGTCTTCCAGCAGGCTTGGATCAACCTCTACGCGACGGCAGTTGTGTGCACCGTTGATGGTGACCTTCACCAGTCCCGCGCCCGATTCGCCCGTTACTTCCATGGCCGCGATCTCTTCCTGCACCTGCGCCATTTTGTCCTGCATTTGCTGGGCCTGCTTCATCAGGTTACCCAGTCCGCCTTTTCCAAACATAATTTTCTCTCTTAAGAAGGGCCGTACTCATGCCGCAGCACGGGAACAGCGTTTCAAAGGGGGCGAATACTCTCTTCATCCACGTCCGCATCAAAAAAGCGACACAGCGTCTGAATATGATTATCCGCGATAATTGACTGACGCGCCTGCGCCAGTTTCTCTTCGTAGATTTTTTGTCGCCACTCCAGCGGCGTCAGCACCGTCGGATTATCGTCTTCAATCAGCGTCAGTTCAACCGGCTTGCCTGCCGCCGCGCTCAGCGCCTCGCTCAGCGCTTTCTGCGCCGACGGCGAGTTCAGGTGACGCTGGCTGGAACGCAGGTGCAGACAGATCCCGTCTGCCGTCTGCTCTTTCCAGGCGTTCAGCGCCAGCTGCTGCACCAGCTTCGGCAGCGTCAGCCCGGCGATTTCCGCCGCCCAGGCGTCGCGCTGCTGCGATTCCGTGGTCAGCTTCGCCATCAGCTCCGGGGTTTTCTCATGTTCTAACGCCGTGCGCAAGGCTTTGGGCGTGGCCACCGGTTCTGGCTTCGCCTCGACGGTTTGCGCTTTCCAGCGATAGGCCTCCGGCTTTACCGGTTCAGTTGCGATAACGGCGCTTTGCCGCTTCTGACCACGCTCGGTCGCGGCAGCCAGCCGCTCCAGCGCCGAGCCTGCCGGCCGCGCATTGGGCGCTGCCGGCTCACTCTTTTTTAGTTTGGTCGCTCCCTGCTGGCGCATCAATTGCGTTCGCGCCTGCAACAGCTGGCTGGTGGTATCAGGCAGCGGCGCGCTGGCCTGCACGGTATGCGTCGGCGCCGGGCCTGCCGGCGGCTGGCTCTGCGCTGCGGACGGCGACGGGATCGTTTCCTGTTGGCCCGGCGCTGAAGGCTGAGCCTGCGGCACCATCGCAGGACGCGCGACCGGCTCTGCAATCACCTGTTTAGGATGAAAAGCCAGCGCGCGCAGCAGCGCCATCTCTACGCCCATGCGGCGATCGGGTGCCAGCGGCAGCTCTTTGCGGCCGACCAGCAGCGTTTGATAATAAAGCTGTACGTCGGCAGGCGGCAGAACGCGCGCCAGCTCGCGCAGGCGCTGCTCGGCAGTGGCGAACTCTTCGCCCAGCGCGGAGGGCAGCAGCTGTATCATCGCCACGCGGTGCAGCAACGTCAGCATTTCTACCAGCAGCGCTTCCCACTCGACGCCGCGTGAAGCGGCCTGGTCCAGCAAAGACATGACCTGCTCGCCTTCGGCGTTCACCAGCGCTTCGATCAGCGCCAGCGGCTGCTCGTCGTCCAGCGTGCCAAGCATAGTGCTGACCGTCGCCGTGGTGATCTGCCCCTGCCCCATGGCGATAGCCTGGTCGGTCAGGCTTAACGCGTCGCGCATACTGCCATCGGCGGCTCTTGCCAACAGCTGTAACGCGCGCGCTTCGGAGGCGATCTGCTCCGCTTCCAGCACGTGCTCAAGCTGGCCACGGATCTGGCCAACGTCCAGCGCCTTCAGATGGAATTGCAGGCAGCGCGATAAAATAGTGACCGGCAGCTTTTGCGGATCGGTAGTAGCAAGCAAAAACTTCACGTGCTCGGGCGGCTCTTCCAGCGTTTTCAACAGCGCGTTAAAGCTGTGCCGCGAAAGCATATGCACTTCATCGATCAGATAAACTTTAAAGCGGCCGCGCGCGGGCGCGTACTGCACGTTATCCAGCAGATCGCGGGTATCCTCGACCTTGGTGCGCGAGGCGGCGTCGATCTCAATTAAGTCGACAAAGCGGCCCTGTTCGATTTCGCGACAGTTATCGCATTTTCCACAGGGCGTAGCGGTAATGCCGGTTTCACAGTTAAGGCCTTTTGCCAGAAGACGGGCAATAGTGGTTTTTCCCACGCCCCTGGTGCCGGAAAAAAGATAAGCGTGATGGATGCGGCCAAGCGACAGGCCGTTCGCCAGCGCGGTCAGCACGTGCTCCTGACCGACGACATCACTGAACGCCTGGGGACGCCACTTGCGGGCCAGTACCTGGTAGCTCATTCGTGATTCATCATTGATTTATAGAGAATAATTCATCTAAACACCGTTAACCCGTGTTTTAGCCTCGTTGCTGATTGCCGCTACAGTGTACCAGTACGGCCTGGGTCATTCCTATCACTTTGCGTAAAACCAGCGGCTAAATCCGCTTGTGGCCAGCACCAGTAAAAACGCCGTTCAGATAATGATAAAAAAAGAATAGCGTGAAGTTGGGCAGAAAATTACCTGTTGCAGCCAGAAAACCGCACAACCCGAAAATCAGTCAATTTTCCTAAAATGACAAAACAGATTTACCCTCCAAAAATTAACGTATTTAATAACGACGCCCTAAAAAATAGCTTTATTAAACAATAGCTGGAGGAGCTGGAGTTATTTAAGAGTGAATCAAATTACATTATATTTAACCAATTGAAAATAAGCGATTTTATAAGAAAAATTTATACAATCCTTGTCAAATAAAACTAATGGACTGGTAAAATGGAAAATAAGAAAAGGACATTTCATCCTGAAAATCCGGGTATGCAGAATAAAAAAAGATGGCTCGGCGCTTTTAACGCGCTGGCGATCTTTATCTCGCCCGGCACCGTTTTTATTCATTCTGCCCAGGCGGAAGATAATATTACCGTCGGCGCCCAGGGCGGCGATGGCGGCAGCGGCAGCACCGCCAGCCTGCCGGGTGAAGCAGGCACCGGCGGCAACGGCGGCAACGGTGCTAACGCGGCGGGAAACGGCAACGGCAGCAGCGGCAGCAACGGCGTGTCGGGCAGCAACGGCGCCAACGGCACGCCGGGCGTCGACGGCGCGATCGGCACCAGAGGCTCCGACGCGACTGGCTCATTGCATAATGTGAAAGGACAGCTGGGCATACTGCAAATTGGCGGCGGCGGCGGCCATGGCGGTCTGGCGGGCGAAGCCTCAGCCGGTGCCGGCGGCGGCGCGGCAGGAAAAGGCGGAAACGGCGGCAGCGGCGGTAATGCAGGCATGGGCGGCGATGGCGGTAACGGTGGCGACGGCGGCAGCGGCGGTCATGGCGCGAACGGCGGCAGCGGCGGCGTCGCGGCGGCAGGCGGAAACGGCACGCTGACTATTAATCAAAGCGCTTTTACCAGCACGGTTCTGGCCGTCGGCGGTGATGGCGGCGCCGCCAGTGCGGGAGGAAACGGTCAGCCCGGCGGCGGCGGCGGTGCCGGAAAAAGCGGCGGCGAGGCGGGCGTCCCCGGTTTGCAGGCTGCCGGTGGGATGCCGGGCAACGGCGGCAGCGGTGGCGCGGGCGGCAAAGGCGGCAGCGGCGGCAACGGAGCCGATGGCGGTAACGGCGGCAGCGGCGTATTGACCCTCAACGGCACTACGGTAACGGTCAGAAGTACGCTGGCCGTCGGCGGCGCAGCCGGTGACGGATCGGACGGCGGCGATGGCGCAAACGGCGGCAACGGCGGCGATGCGGGACACACTGCCGATCCCTATATCGAAACCAACGTCACAGGCGAAACGGGCGACAGCGGCAACGGCGGCGGCGGCGCTAAAGGCGGAAACGGCGGGCGCGGCGCTAACGGCGGCAACGGTGGCGAAGGCAGGCTGTTGCTTAACAACAGCACCGTAAACGCGCAGGCGCTGAAGGTTGGCGCTAACGGTGGGAAAGGCGCTAACGGCGGCAACAGCGGCAGCAACGGCCAGGCAGGCGCGGCGGATAGCGTTGCGGCAGCCGGAAAAGGCGCAGCTGGCGGCCAGGGCGGTTTGGGCGGCAACGCCGGACAGGCCGGCACCGGCACGCTGACGGTGGAAGGCAGCACGCTGACCGTGACCTCCGGCATCTCTCTTGGCGGCGACGGCGGCAGCGGCGGCAACGGCGGTGCGTTACAGGGCAGCGTCGCCGCCGGTAGTGGCGGCAATGCTTCCAACGGCGCGGCCGGTACGCTGTGGTTTAACAGCGGTACGCTCAACAACGGCGGCACGCTACAGCTGGGCGGCCAGGGAGGCGATGCGGGCGATGGCGGCAGCAACAACGGTGCCAAAGGTCGCTCGGGCAACGGCGGCAAAGCGGGTAACGGCGGCAACGGTATCGCCATCTTCACCAGCGGCAGCGGCCAAATCGGTACAACCGTTCAGCTCGGCGGGGCCAGCGGCAGCCACAACGGCGTATTAAATAGCAGCGCCTGGGCGCAGACAGCTGGCGCTGGCGGCACGGGCCAGCTGGAACTGCGCGGCGGCACCTTTACCGCCGGCACGCTGGCTATCGGCACCGCCACGGTCTGGAACGCGCTGACCGGCGTCGCCTCAACGGCAGACGGGCGCTATTTGCAAAGCGGCGGGACTTTCCGGGTCAATAATACGGAACTGAACAACGGCAGCCTGATCGTCAGCGGCGGTACCTTTACCAGTAAAACGCTGGAGGCGACGCAGGGAACGCTGACCGTCAGCGGCGACGGCTCGATCGTTTTTGGCTCTACGGAGCTGAACGCGCATCACTGGCAGGAAAGCGTGGCGCAGCTTCAGCAAGCGCTGCAAACAAGCTGGAACGGCAAGCTGATCCTGAGCGGCGACGGCACGATCGATTTCGCCAGCAACGAGCTCGCCTGGCGGATCGGCGGCGATGAGGCAACGCAGGGATTAGGATCCTCTTCGCTAACGGTGATCCATGCCCGATCCTACATAGACTCCGGCAAAGTCGCGCTGGCGCTGGGCAATGCGCAGATTGACAATAAAGCCAGCCTGCTGGTGCTGACGGATGATGGCGTAGCCGCCGGTGAAAGTTTTACGATAGCAACAGGAGCAAACCCCCTGACGACGCCCGGCTGGCAGCAGGCGAACATTAATACCACCAGCCGTCTGATAATGGCGACCTCATCGACCGATGCAGAAGGAACGCTGCTTACGCTCGGCAATGCCGATTACAGCGCTGCCTTGCCGAAGCTCTCTGCCGGCTCGGTAAAGCTGCTTAAGGCGATGACTGCTGAAGTTGGGGTAAACACGGCTTCCGACAATGCTGCTCAGCAGTTCCTTTCACAAACGATGGACGTGCGCTACGTCAGCGATGCCGCGACCGCTGCACGCCTGGTGGAATCCGCCATTAACTTCGCCTCCGTGGCTAACGTTGCAGGCGCCAGCTATCAGACGATGTCTGCCGCGACCCGCGCCCTCGCCCGCCATCTTTCCCAAAGCGAACATCTTTTTGACGGTACGCCGCCGGAAGAAGGCTTTAATCTGTGGACATCGCTGTTCTACGATAACGCCCGTCTGAAAGGCTATAGCGCTGGCGGTTTTGACAGTAAAAGTAAAACCAGTATGGGCGGCGCTTTTATCGGCGCTGAAGATACGTTGATTACGCAACAGGGCGCGATCCTGAAAACCGGCGTCGCACTGCATACCGGCCGGGGAAAAAGCAAGACAAGCGGCAATCTCTATCCGGTGAAAAACGACCTGGATTTCTGGGGCGGCTCCCTGTACGGCAGCTGGTTGAACAATAACTGGGATCTGGTGGCTGACGTAGACTACTCGCGGGTGAGCCATGATATGAAGATGTCGCTTCCGGCTGCGGGCTACCCAACCCTCTCAGGCGAAGCGAAATCAACCATCATAAGCGCCGGGCTGACGGCGGAGTATCTGTTCAACCTGGAATATCTGGATGTGATACCGCATATCGGCCTGCGCTACACCCGGCTGAAAACCAATAGCTTTACGGCGAAAAGCAGCGGTAAATCCTTGTTCAATAACGCTGCCGCTTCGGCCTCGCTCTGGTCGGTGCCGCTGGGAGTCAGCCTGGCTCGCGAATTTCAGTACGAATCGGGCTATACGCTGAAGCCCAGAGTGGATCTTTCATTTATCGCCACCACCGGCGATACCACTCACGGTACCCGCGTCAGCATGGCCGACGTTAGCGGCACGGGCTGGAGCGAGTCCCGGCTTGCCGACGGTTCGGCTTTCAGCTTCAGCACGGGCGCGGTGCTGCAAAAAGGCGATCTGACCTATGGGTTGCATTACGACCTGCAAAAATCGTCGCACGAAACTGCTCAGGCGGTTTCGGCCTCCTTCAACATAAAATTTTAAATAAAAAAAGGCTGGCAAGCGCCAGCCTTCTTTTTTTCTACAACGGCTTAGTGACCGGGGAAGTTCACCAGGCTGAAGCACTCCAGCCCCATCGCCTTCAGGCGCGCTTCGCCACTCAAATCAAACAGATTGATGATAAACGCCGCGTCTTTTACCTCGCCGCCTGCGCGACGGATCAGTTTGACGGTCGCTTCAATCGTGCCGCCCGTAGCCAGCAGATCGTCTACCACCAGCACTTTGTCGCCCGGTCCGATGGCATCGCAATGCAGTTCCAGACAGTCCGTGCCGTATTCCAGCTCGTAGGTTTCAGCGAAGGTTTTACGCGGCAGCTTGCCCGGCTTGCGTACGGGTACAAAGCCTACGCCAAGTGCCAGAGCCACCGGCGCGCCAAACAGGAAGCCGCGCGCTTCGGTACCTACAACTTTAGTAATACCTGCATCACGATAGCGTTCAACCAACAGTTCAATGCTGAGTGCATAGGCTTTTGGATCTTCCAGCAGGCTGGTGACGTCACGGAACAGAATGCCTGGCTTAGGATAATCCTCAATGCTTTTGATACTGTTTTTAAGAAATTCAAGCTGCTGCGCAGTCGCGGTCATAGTGTTATGCCTGGTAAATACAAATCTGACTCGCGCAGCTTCGTTGCTCTGGCGAGGAAGTCGCAGAGCAAGACGGGAGTGTCCGGGGGAAGCCACGCACGAAAACGACCAAATCTATGCAAATCGTCCGACAATTGCAACCGTCGGAAGCAAAATCCACGTATTTGTTGCCCTTAATCAACCTGAGTCGCTCAGGAAAAAGCAGACCAGCGCACAGATCGATCAAATTAAGCGTATTATAGGCGCGGCTCACCAGGGGAGAGAGAAAAATGAAAAGCGCCCATTTGCTTGAGCAGCTGGAAGCAAAGCTGGAAGAACTGGCGCAGACCATTGCGCCTCACGCTAACCAACGCACCGCGAAAGCGCGTTTTGACAGCCAGCTGTTTCACTGCCACGGTACGCGGCTTGCCGACTATCTACAGGAAGCGCGGCAAAGTATGGCCTTACTCAGGCAAAGCGTAAACGGCCACCGCACGGAGCGCGTTGCCTGGATGGCCGAACGCGTGGTGCTGCAGATAAGCGCGCTACAGCGCGAGCTGGCTACGCTAAAGCTGCGCAACAGCGAAACCAGACCGGAGCCAGAGCCGGAGAATCTTTACGAGAAGCTGGCGAAACATCAGGATTACGAGCGCCGCCTGCGCGCGATGGTCGCCGATCGGGAAAGCCAGCTTGCTCATCAGGAAACGCTGGCGCAGCAGCGGAAGCTGCAGCAGGAAATCGCGGCGCTGGAGGGGCGGCTACAGCGTTGTCTGCTGGCATTAAAAAAAATCGAGCGCGCGATTGAAAACCGCGACCGACAATGAGTACGCAGCGGCGTTGCTATACTTTTTGAAAAAGCTGACTGGAGATCGCAAATGGGACTTCTCTCCTGGATAATCATCGGGCTATCGGTAGGATTCGTTACCCGCTATGTCTTTCCTGGCCGCCCCGGCGGCCTGATAGCGACGCTGGCGCTGGCCATCATCGGCTCGCTGGTCGGCGGCTATATCGGGGTCTTTTTTAATTATGGCAGCCTGGCCGTAGCGGAACCCAGAGCGCAGCTGATTGCGCTGGCTGGCGCACTGCTGATGGTATTGGTTGCTAAAAAACTCCGTATTTAAATCGGGAGAAGAATATGTCGCTGGAAAGCGCGCCAGAAGAAGTAAAGCTGGCTGTTGATTTGATTATGCTGCTTGAGGAGAACCAGATCGCGCCGCAAACGGTACTGGCTGCTTTAGCTATCGTGCAACGAGATTTTGAGAAAAAGGCGCGCGGCGAAAATCCAGGCGCCCTTCCCTAGCAGGCGGCCTTGCGGAGCGCCGGGCTGTGCATGACGGTATCAAGCAGCACCTCTACCAGCTGCGGCGCATCCGAAGCCAGATCGAAGCTTTCCGGCATAAACAGCCAGTTTTCCATAATACCGGTTATATAGCCGCGCATGACCACGGCCGTTCGCCGCGTATCCAGCTCGCCCGGCAGCTGCTGCTGCGTCATGCACTGCCGCAATACATCTTCAATTTTGTCGTAACATTCCAGATATAACGTTTGCTGCATCATTTGCAACGTGGTCATTTCGCCGACAAATTCGCATTTATGAAAGATAATTTCCATCAATGCCCGCCTGCGCGTATCCCTTACCGTAGCTTCAAGGACATAAGTCAGCATGGCGCGTAAAACAGAGAGTGGATCGGATGGGTATTTTAATTGATACTCAAGCTCTATATTCTCCAGTCCGGTCTCGGACTGCGCCCATATTTCATTGAGCAAATCGGTTTTGTTTTTGAAGTGCCAGTAAATTGCGCCACGCGTTACGCCGGCAGCGGCGGCGATGTCGGCCAGAGAAGTTTTCGCTACACCATGCTCGGAAAACCTGGCGATAGCTGCGTCAAGGATATGATTTCGTGTTTCTAACGCCTGCTGTTTGGTTTTTCGTGCCATAGGGGGATGTTAACAACCAGGGTGCACTTACATACATTTGCGAATGTATGTACCATAGCACGACCATAATTTAAACGCAGCAATGGGTTTATGGATTTTGTGATCCATTGAACAATCGATATCGGACACTCGAGGTTTATTTATGAACAAAAACAGGGGGTTAACGCCTCTGGCGGCCGTTCTGATGCTTTCAGGCAGCCTGGTGCTAACGGGATGTGATAACAAAGACGCACAACAGGGCGGTCAGCAAAAAGCGCCGGAAGTGGGCGTACTTACCCTGAAAAGCGCACCGCTAACCATTACGACCGATCTTCCGGGTCGTACTTCCTCGTTCCGTGTTGCAGAAGTTCGCCCTCAGGTTTCGGGCATCATTCTCAAGCGTAATTTTGTGGAAGGCAGCGATGTAAAAGCCGGTCAGTCACTTTATCAGATTGACCCGGCGCCTTATCAGGCGACCTACGACAGTGCGAAAGGGGATTTAGCTCAGGCTCAGGCCAACGCGCAAATCGCCGCGCTGACCGTTAAACGCTATAAGCCGCTGATGGGTACCAAATATATCAGTCAGCAGGACTACGATAACGCCGTATCGACGCAGAGCCAGACCGCCGCAGCCGTACAGGTGGCAAAAGCCAGCGTAGAGACTGCCCGCATCAATCTGGCCTACACCAAAGTGATTTCGCCTATCAGCGGTCGCATTGGTAAATCTGCCGTGACCGAAGGCGCGCTGGTTCAGAGCGGCCAGACCACTGCTCTCGCCACAGTTCAGCAGCTTGATCCTATTTACGTCGACGTCACGCAATCGAGCGAAGATTTCATGCGTCTGCGTCAGGAGCTGAACTCTGGCAAGCTGCAGCAGGCCGACGGTAAGGCAAAAGTGAAACTGTTATTACCGGATGGTAGCGAATTCGCGCAAAGCGGAACATTGGAATTCTCCGATGTGACGGTGGACGAAACGACCGGTTCCATTACGCTGCGCGCCGTGTTCCCTAATCCGGATCATTCGCTGCTGCCCGGTATGTTTGTGCGCGCTCGCCTGGAAGAAGGCACCAATCCTTCCGCGCTGTTAGTGCCGCAGCAGGCCGTTACCCGCACGCCAACCGGCCAGGCTACGGCAATGGTCGTGGGCGCGGACAATAAAGTGGAATCCCGTAATTTGACCACGGAACAGGCAGTTGGCGACAAGTGGCTGGTTACGGCAGGTCTGAAAGAGGGCGACCGTGTCATCACCACCGGTGTACAGCGAGCCAAAGCGGGCGCCACTGTGACTCCGCAGGAAGTGAGTGCAGACGACGTGACCAAAACGCAGTCTGACCAACCGAAGTCTTAAACAGGAGCCGCTGATACATGGCTAAGTTCTTTATCGATCGCCCCATCTTCGCATGGGTCATCGCCATCATTATTATGCTGGTGGGCGTGCTGTCGATTCTAAAACTGCCGATTGAGCAATATCCTAATGTTGCGCCACCGGCCGTACAGATTCGCGCCACCTATCCGGGTGCCGATGCTAAAACGCTGCAGGACTCGGTAACGCAGGTTATCGAGCAGAACATGAACGGGATTGACGGCCTGATGTATATGTCGTCAAACAGCGATTCATCGGGCACGCTGCAGCTGACCCTAACCTTTGAGTCAGGTACCGATCCGGATATCGCGCAGGTTCAGGTGCAGAACAAACTGCAGCTGGCCACGCCGCTACTGCCGCAGGAAGTTCAGCAGCAGGGTATCCAGGTACAAAAATCCTCCAGCAGCTTCCTGATGGTGGCAGGTTTCGTCAACGAAGACGGCACCATGACGCAGAATGATATTGCGGACTACGTGGCGTCAAATATCAAGGATCCTATCAGCCGTACTACCGGCGTAGGCGATACCCAGATATTTGGTGCTCAGTATGCGATGCGTATCTGGATGGACCCGCACAAGCTGAATAACTATCAGCTGACGCCGGTTGACGTCATCAGCGCTATCACCGCGCAGAATGCCCAGGTGGCCGCCGGTCAGCTTGGCGGTTCGCCGCCGGTGCCGGGCCAGCAGCTTAACGCCTCTATCATTGCGCAGACCCGTCTGACCTCTACCGACGAGTTCGGCAAAATCCTGTTGAAAGTCAACACGGATGGTTCTCGCGTGCTGTTAAAAGACGTGGCGAAAATCGAGCTGGGCGGTGAAAACTACGAGGTTGTCGCGCGTTATAACGGCAAACCGGCCTCCGGTATCGGTATCAAACTGGCTACCGGCGCTAACGCGCTGGACACGGCGGCAGCGGTCAAAGCGGAGCTGGGCAAGCTGGAACCGTTCTTCCCGGCCGGCCTGAAAGTGGTTTATCCGTACGACACTACGCCGTTCGTTAAAATCTCCATCATGGAGGTGGTAAAAACCCTGATCGAAGCGATCGTGCTGGTCTTTATCGTCATGTATCTGTTCCTGCAGAACTTCCGCGCCACGCTGATCCCGACGATCGCTGTGCCGGTCGTATTGTTGGGGACCTTTGCCATTATCAGCGCCTTCGGCTATTCGATAAACACGCTAACGATGTTCGGGATGGTGCTCGCCATCGGCCTGCTGGTGGATGACGCCATCGTGGTGGTGGAGAACGTCGAACGCGTGATGGCGGAAGAAGGTCTGCCGCCTAAAGAGGCTACCCGCAAGTCCATGGGGCAGATCCAGGGCGCGCTGGTCGGTATTGCGCTGGTGCTTTCGGCAGTATTTATTCCGATGGCCTTCTTCGGCGGCTCTACCGGCGTTATCTATCGCCAGTTCTCCATCACGATCGTTTCCGCGATGGTGCTGTCGGTTATCGTAGCGCTGATCCTGACGCCTGCGCTGTGCGCAACGTTACTCAAGCCGATCAAGAAAGGCGACCACGGTAAAACCACCGGCTTTTTCGGCTGGTTTAACCGCATGTTCGACAAAAGTACCAACCACTATACCGACAGCGTTGGCCATATCATTCGCAGCACCGGCCGCTATCTGCTGATCTATCTGGTGATTGTGGTCGGCATGGCTTATATGTTCGTGAAGCTGCCAAGCGCCTTCCTGCCGGAAGAGGATCAGGGGCTGCTGCTGGCTCAGGCTTCGCTGCCTGCCGGCGCGACTCAGGGCCGTACGCAGAAGGTGCTGGACCAGGTAACGGACTACTTCCTGACCAAAGAGAAGGATAACGTGCGTTCGGTGTTTACCGTTAACGGCTTCGGTTTTGCAGGACGCGGCCAGAACACCGGTATCGCCTTCGTCAGCCTGAAGCCGTGGGACGAGCGCAGCGGGTCGGAAAACAAAGTGGAAGGCATTGCCGGTCGTGCCATGCAGGCTTTCGGCGCCATCAAAGATGCGATGGTGATCCCGTTTAACCTGCCGGCGATTATCGAACTCGGTAACGCCACCGGCTTTGACTTTGAGCTGATTGACCAGGGCAACCTGGGCCATGAAGCCCTGACCAATGCCCGTAACCAGCTGCTCGGCATGGCTGCCCAGCATCCGGATACGCTGGTAGGTATGCGTCCAAACGGTCTGGAAGATACGCCGCAGTACAAGCTGACTATCGACCAGGAGAAAGCGGAAGCGCTGGGCGTGTCTATTTCTGATATCAACACCACGCTGGGTGCGGCCTGGGGCGGCTCTTACGTCAATGACTTCATCGATCGCGGTCGTGTGAAGAAAGTTTACGTGATGGGACAAGCCGATGCTCGTATGCTGCCTGGCGATATCGATAAATGGTACGTGCGCGCCTCAAATGGCGAAATGGTGCCGTTCTCGTCCTTCGCCAGCGCGAAATGGCAGTACGGTTCACCACGTCTGGAACGCTATAACGGTCTGCCTTCTATGGAGATCCTGGGTCAGGCTGCGCCAGGCAAAAGTTCGGGCGACGCCATGAACCTGATGGAAGAGCTGGCCTCGAAGCTGCCGAAGGGCATTGGCTACGAGTGGACGGGCATGTCCTATCAGGAACGTCTCTCGGGTAACCAGGCGCCAGCGCTCTATGCTATCTCGCTGATCGTCGTGTTCCTGTGTCTGGCAGCGCTGTATGAGAGCTGGTCGATTCCGTTCTCGGTTATGCTGGTTGTGCCGCTGGGCGTTATCGGCGCCCTGCTGTTCACCACTATGCGCGGCCTGAGCAACGACGTGTACTTTGTGGTAGGCCTGTTGACCACCATCGGGCTGTCGGCGAAGAACGCCATTCTAATCGTCGAGTTCGCCAAAGATTTGATGGAGAAAGAAGGCAAAGGTCTGATAGAAGCGACGCTGGAAGCGGTACGTATGCGTCTTCGTCCTATTCTGATGACCTCGCTGGCCTTTATCCTGGGCGTACTGCCGCTGACCATCAGTACCGGCGCAGGCTCCGGTGCGCAGAACGCGGTAGGTACCGGCGTAATGGGCGGTATGGTAACGGCAACTATTCTGGCTATCTTCTTCGTGCCTGTGTTCTTCGTGGTGGTTCGCCGCCGCTTCAGCAAGCATAAAGAGGATCTGGAACCGCATCATACGGACCGTCCTCACTAAGGCATCCCGCTTGATCTTTAAGAGGCCGCTTTTGCGGCCTCTTTTTTCTTCAGGTGCCGGTAATGCCTGTTTTTGTGACCGTCTCTGGCAGCGCACGCGTCTTCTTCTTCCAATCATCTTCCCGCCATACTTTTTTGTTCTCTGTTTTCGTACCCTGCTACCTTGTTCCCTTATTCCCCTGCTCGCCTGCTCGCCTGCTCCCTTGCTCCTTTGCTCCTTTGCTCCTTTGCTCCTTTGCTCCTTTGCTCCCCTGTTCCCCTGTTCCCCTGTTCCCCTGTTCCCCTGCTCTCCTGCTCTCCTGCTCTCCTGCTCTCCTGCTCCCCTGTTCCAATGTTTTTCTGCTCCGGGGCTCTCTGTTTCTGTGTTCCGTTATCGTTGCTGGTCTGCGTGCCTCCTTTACGCTTGCATTTTAAAATCACGGCGCGCATAATTATTGTTATGTTATAACATACAAAATCAGGGGGTTTTATGAAACAAGCAATCCATCCGGCTTACCGCACCGTCGCTTTTCACGACACCAGCGCCGACACCTTTTTTGTCGTCGGCTCTACCATTAAAACCGACCGCACAATCGAGCTGGACGGTAAAACGCTGCCTTATGTAACGCTGGACGTCTCTTCGGCTTCCCATGCTTACTACACCGGCAAACAAAAAGAGTTTGCCAAAGAAGGCAGCGCGCACCGCTTTAACCAGCGCTTTGGCCGCTTTTTTAGTAAGTAAGGAGTGAAAATGCAGGTGCTTAACTCGCTGGCTTCGGCCAGAAAACGACATAAAGACTGCAAGATCGTGCGTCGTCACGGCCGGGTTTTTGTGATTTGCAAAAGCAATCCGCGCTTTAAAGCGGTTCAGGGCAAAAAGAAAAAGCGCTGAGGATATGCAAGCGGCATCAAAGCCGCTTTTGCCATAAAGAATATCGTGCGCGTTCTCTTCCGGTACCGTATCCACCACGTACTCTATTTCTGTCGATTAAATGCCGGGAAAAAGCAACCGGCATGAAGTCTGCTTTTGCCATAAAAAGCGTCTGAAGAATGCGATCCGCCAGAAGGCTGCTTATGCAATAAAAAGCGCTGAGGAATGCAGTCCACAAGAAGGCTACTTTTATCTGGTCAGGAGTATTTATTCAGGCGGGCCGGTTATCGGCCCGCTTTTTTATTTCATGCTGGCCAGCATCGCCGTTACGTTATGACGAAAAGCCGCTTCCAGAGAATCAGCCGCACCGCCTTTTTCCGTCAGCGCTTCCGGGTAGAGCTCGCCGCCGGGCCGGGCGCCGGTTGCCGAAGCGATCTGCTGCACCAGGCGAGGATCGGTCTGGTTTTCAATAAAGTAGCTGTGGATATGCTCCTTTTTCAGCTGGGTAATCAGTCCCGCCACGTCGGCAGCGTTGGCCTCAGATTCCGTAGAGAAGCCGACTGGCGACATAAAGGTTACGCCATAGCGCTGGCCAAAATAGCCGAAGGCATCGTGGCTGGTCAGCACTTTACGCTTCGCCGCCGGGATGGCCGCAAACTGGTCAGCGGCCCATTCGTCCAGCTTTTGCAGTCGGGCAATATAGGCCGCGCCGCGCTGGCGGAAGTCGTTTGCATCCTGCGGATCGGCAGCAATCAATGCGTTCATCACGTTGCTGGCATAGATTTCGCCATTTTTCATGCTGTTCCAGGCATGCGGATCGGTAACCGTTTTCCCCTCCTCCTCCATAGTGCGCGTCGTAATGCCTGCTGAAGCGACAACGACATGGCCTTTGTATTCCGAGGCTGAGATCAGGCGGTCCATCCAGCCTTCCAGCCCCAGGCCGCTGACGAACACCACATCCGCTTTAGCCAGCGCCTGGCTGTCCTGCGGCGTCGGCTCAAAGCTGTGCGGATCGCCATTCGGCCCGACAAGGCTTTTTACCTCTACATGCTCGCCGCCGACCTGCTTAACGATATCGGCCAACACCGTGAAGCTGGCTACCGTCTCCAGCGTTTTCGCCATCGCCAGCGGCGTGGCACACAGGGCGGCCAGCGCCAGCATAAGGGGTAACTTTTTCATCTTTTTTCCTTATCAACAGTAAAAAAACGCGCGCGCAATATTCCGCCGCATGGCCCTACTAAAATCGAGATAAAGAACAGCAGCGCGGCACAGAGCACCACGGCGGGCCCGGCAGGCAGCGCCAGGTAGAATGAGGCCGACAGACCGCTGAAGCTGGCGATCAGCCCCAGTGTCATGGCGGTGCCAATCATGCCGGGCAGTTCTTTACGCCAGAAGCGGGATGCCGCTGCGGGCAGCATCATCAGCCCCACGCACATCAGCGTGCCGAGAACCTGAAAGCCTGCCACCAGGTTGGTCACAACCAGTATCAGAAAAAGCGCGTGTACCAGCGGTGCAGCCCAGCGGCTCTGCGCGCGTAAAAAAGCAGGGTCGAAGGCATCGATCACCAGCGGACGATAAATCAACGCCAGCGCCAGCAGCGTCACCGACGCTATCGCGCTGACCAGCAGAAGCGAGGGATTATCAACGGCCAGCAACGAGCCGAACAGTACATGCAGCAGATCGACGTTGGAGCCGCGCAGTGAAACCAGCGTCACGCCCAGCGCCAGCGAGCCGAGATAAAAACCGGCAAAACTGGCGTCTTCACGCAGCGGCGTATAGCGGCTGACCGCGCCCGACAGCAGCGCTACCGACAGCCCGGCGATAATGCCGCCAATGCCCATTGCGACCAGCGAAAGGCCGGAAATCAAATAGCCGATAGCCGCGCCGGGCAGCACCGCATGGGAAAGCGCGTCGCCGACCAGGCTCATGCGACGCAGCAGCAAAAAGACGCCCAGCGGCGTGGCGCTGAGCGAAAGCGCAATGCAGGCAACCAGCGCGCGGCGCATAAAGGCGAATTCGATAAAAGGCTGTAAAAGCGTCATGCTGACTCCAACACGATCGGTTCCGGCGATTGCGTGATCCATTCCGCCTGAGTGGAGTCCAGCCGCAGGATCTGCGGGAAGGATCGCGTAACCATCGTCATATCGTGCAGCACCACGATCAGCGTGCAGCCAGCCCGATGCCGCGCCTGCAGCAGCGCCAGCAGCAGACTGGTCGTTGCCGTATCGATGCCGGTAAAAGGTTCATCAAGCAGCAGTAGCGAAGCATCCTGTACCAGTAGCCTGGCAAAAAGCACACGCTGCAGCTGTCCGCCAGAAAGCGTGCCGGGCTGCGCGGCGGCGAACTCAGCCATATTGACCTCTTCCAGCGCCGCCATAATCCGCTGCCTTTCAGGTCGACCGATAGCCCCAAACCAGCCGCAGCGTCGCCAGCAGCCCATCGCCACCAGATCGGCTACGCTGACAGGGAAATTTCTCTCAATTTCGGATTGCTGCGGTAACCATGCTGTATCCTGCGTCAGGCAGCTGAGTTGACCACTTACGGGCGGCAGCAGGCCCGCGAAGGTTTTTAGCAACGTGGATTTTCCACAGCCGTTTGCCCCCACCAGCGCGGTCATTGACCCCGGCTGGAACGTCCCGTTAAGGGACGGGGTAACGGCGCTCCCGCGATAGCCGACCCGGAGATCTGTTAGCGTAATCATGGGGATACCGCCCATCCGCTCAGCGCCAGCAAAGCCAGCACGGCGATCAGAGCAAAAAGTAAACGTGCTCGGGCTGATTGCATCAGTAATGTGGGACGAGAAGAAGCAGTAAAACTTAACATGGCAGCACTATAGTTACGTTATAACATAACAATAGCATATTACGATGATGGAAAGCGCGCTGAACTAAAATGTATCTTTTTATTTCCACAAAAAGTAATAAAAAGAGATGCGGTTATATAAAATTTCTTCACCTTAATCGGGTTTTTCTATCGCAGAAAGCGGGATCCTCTACTAAAATAATTAACAGTCAAATCATCAAGATAGTTTTTTCTCTTTTTAAGCGGCTTGATTATTTTAAAGCTAACAACAATTATCTGTATAAGCGTTTATTAACTCTGTGGAGAAAAAATGCGCAAACGTATTCCTGTCTCTTCAGCGCCTGATGAAGAAAATGAGTCCGAATGGATTAGCCTTATTCAGCGGATTATTCCCAAAATAGAAACCGAGTTAACTGGCTCACTGTTATGGTATTCACAAAATGCGCAATATGTTCCGGGAAGTGTGAAAATTATTTCAGTTGAACAAACGGCGCCGTCGGGTTACAAAATGACTTACAGTTTCTGCTGGAACGTTTTCAACGCCTGTCTTGATATCGATGCAGATGAAACGACCACCCAGTCAGTAAATTTTGAAAGCCAGCCCGATGCGCTGATATTTGATTTTATTGATACGGAACGCGCCGCAGCCGCGGATGAATTGTAATTTTTAGTAATAGTACTCAAAATACAATTTAAGAGAGTTATATTTATTAAAGCACTCGCACGAGATTCAATATCGCTTCCTGGCACCCCGCTCGCAGAAAGCCTGCGGTATACCATTTTTCACTGGCTATGGAGGGGAAAAAGATGGACGAATACTCACCGAAAAGGCATGATATTGCCCAGCTGAAATTTTTGTGTGAAAACCTGTATGATGAAAGTCTGGCCACGTTAGGCGATAGCCATCACGGCTGGGTTAACGATCCAACTTCAGCAATTAACCTGCAGCTTAATGACCTGATTGAGCATATTGCCGGGTTTACCATGAATTACAAAATTAAGCATATTGAAGACAGCGAGTTGATTAGTCAGATTGATGAATATCTTGACGATACCTTTATGCTTTTCAGCAACTACGGTATTAATGGCCAGGATCTTCAGCGCTGGCAGAAATCAGCGAAACGGCTGTTCAACGTTTTTACAGAGGAATGTGCTGTCGTTACCGCACAGACAAGCCATTCATTTTAGTAACCTTTATTTTTTCAATGGTTTAATAATGACAGATAAACTACTTACGAAAACTGATTATCTGATGCGTTTAAGACGATGCCGTTCAATTGACACGCTCGAACGCGTTATCGAAAAAAACAAATACGAATTATCTGATAATGAGCTGGCCGTATTTTATTCAGCGGCGGATCATCGGCTTGCCGAACTGACCATGAATAAGCTTTACGATAAAGTGCCGGTTTCTGTCTGGAAGTTTGTACGATAAGAGATGAAGCGGTGAGGGTTCCCCGGAGGAATTGGGTGGGGGCCCTGCCAGCTACATCCCGGCACACGCGTCACCTGCTGCGGCTGCTTCCTTCCGGATCTGACCGAGTTCACAAGTTAGCGTTGCGGGAGAACCAACCGGGCCCCCATTGATTGCCCCATGTAATGGAGCGAGGGCATTATCAATGAACCCCTGGGCAATTGCAAGCCCGCGCCCGACGACCGTTGTTTTCTTGCACAACATTGCCCTTTCCCCTGCTATTATCCGCCACATCCCTTCAGCTTAAGACCGCTTTCGATTACTTTATTTGCAGTAACGGGGAGCAGAGATGACTGAACAAGACACTTTTCCACGCCGTATCTGGCAAATTGTTGCCGCTATTCCCTACGGTAAGGTGACCACCTATGGCGATATTGCCCGGCTGGCGGGTTCGCCGCGCGCCGCGCGTCAGGTTGGCGGCGTATTAAAACGGCTACCGGCAGGCAGCAAGCTTCCATGGCACAGAGTCATTAACCGGTTGGGTGAGATTTCGTTAACGGGCGGCGATCTCGATCGCCAACGCCAGGCTTTATTGGCAGAGGGCGTAGAAGTGGATCATAACGGAAAAATTGCGCTGGAGCGCTACCGCTGGCAGGGATGAACCGCCCCCGTAAAGGGGCGGAAACCATTACAGTGAAGTTGGCGCAGGCACGGTTGAGGTCGGCGTCACCAGCGTAGGTGAAGTCGAGGGTACCGCCACAGGCGCGCGTTGAGCCGTCGGTAGGGCTTTCGCCGGCACGGCCTTCAGGTTAAGCGTCTGGTCTTTTGTACCGCCGCCGTTAATAACCGGCTTAATAGAATCGGCTATTAATACGACGTTGCGATCGACAATTACCGCTGCACTCAGCAGGATCCTGGCGTCAGGCTGAATGTCCGCCGGATTGAAAGGCAGGATAAATTTGAACGGCGCCTGTTTGCCATCGGTCAGCACTACGCGCTGTGAAATCACTTTTGCCGGTGCGTCTGACAGGGAAGCATCAGAAAGCATCACGGTTAATGAAGCATCAGGCGGCAGGCGCACGTTGGCCGGAAGCGTAATGGTTCCGCTAACGTGCGGCTGGCGCAGCGTATCTGCTTCCCCCGCGACTTTGGAAGCCAGCGTCGGCGTGGGGACATCTCTACCTTTATCAGCACATCCGGAAAGTGCGACCGCCAAAGCGGCGCCGGTCAATACAGGCCAAAGTTTCATTGATTTATTCTCCTTGCGATCAATGCGGGACATAAGGGACAGCAAGCCTGCCCCGTAAGCCTTAATTCTGGCACAGGTTATTGATTTTCGCCTGTAAGCCAAATAAGGAACGCGTGCGGAAGAATATTTTTCCCCGACGTTGACGGCAGCGGGTTCGGTTTCGCAAACTGAAAGGGAACCGACTATTGAGGAAGCCGCCATGAGTCAGGCACTGCACGAACTGTTAAATTTAATGAACCTGGAAAAGCTGGAAGAGGGCCTGTTTCGCGGCCAGAGCGAGGATCTCGGCCTGCGTCAGGTTTTTGGCGGTCAGGTGGTCGGCCAGGCGCTTTATGCCGCCAAGCAGACGGTCCCGGCGGAGCGCATTATCCATTCGTTCCACAGCTACTTTTTGCGGCCCGGCGACAGCCAGAAAGCCATTATTTACGACGTAGAAACCCTGCGCGACGGGCACAGCTTCAGCGCCCGCCGGGTCAGCGCCATCCAGAACGGCCAGCCTATTTTTTATATGACCGCCTCTTTCCAGGCGCCGGAAACAGGTTTTGAGCATCAGAAACCGATGCCGGACGTCGCTGGCCCGGAGTCCCTGACGACGGAAGGCGAAATCGCCAAACAGCTGTCGCATTTTATCCCTGAAAAGGCGCGTGAAAAGTTCCTGTCAGAAAAACCGTTTGAAATCCGCCCGGTTAAATTTCACAACCCGCTGAAAGGCCACGTTGATGAACCGGTGCGCCATGTCTGGCTGCGGGCTAACGGCCCCATGCCGGACGACAGGCGTATACACCAATACCTGCTGGGCTACGCCTCGGACTTTAACTTCCTGCCGGTCGCGCTCCAGCCGCACGGCAAAGGATTTCTGGAACCGGGAATGCAGGTCGCCACTATCGATCACTCGATGTGGTTTCACCGCCCTTTCGACCTGAATCAGTGGCTGCTTTATAGCGTGGAGAGCACGTCGGCATCCGGTGCCAGAGGCTTCGTACGCGGTGAGTTCTTTACTCAGGATGGGATACTGGTCGCTTCAACGGTGCAGGAAGGCGTGATGCGCCTGCGTCAGTAGCTGAAATAACAAACCCCGCAGAGCGCGGGGTTTGTTAGCGAGGGCGGCTCCTGCGAGTCGGCTTACTGGTTATAAGCGTTTTCGCCGTGGCTGTTCACATCCAGACCTTCACGTTCGTGATCCTCGGTTACGCGCAGGCCGACTGTCATATCCGCAACCTTAAAGGCGATAAAGGCGACCACGCCCGTCCAGACCACCGTAATGCCTACGCTATAGAGCTGCACCCAAATCTGATGCCCCATCGTTACGCCAGAGGCATAGCCGACGCCGCCCAGTGAAGAAGAAGCGAAAACGCCGGTCAGGATGCAGCCTACAATACCGCACACGCCGTGCACGCCGAACACGTCACAGGGATCGTCAACGCGCAGCCATCTTTTCAGCACGGTAACGCCCCACAGGCCCGCCAGACCGCCGATAATACCGATAACCAACGCGCCGCCGACGCCAACATAGCCACAGGCTGGCGTAATCGCCACCAGACCCGCGATCGCACCGGAGCAGACGCCCAGCAGCGAAGGCTTGCCGCGCAGCGCCCATTCGCCAAACGTCCAGCTCAGCATCGCGCCTGCGGTCGCCATAACGGTGTTCAGGAATGCCAGCGCCGCGATTTCGTTAGCCGCGCTCGCCGAACCGGCGTTAAAGCCGAACCAGCCGACATACAGGATCGCCGTGCCGGTGAAGACCATCGGCAGGTTGTGAGGTTTAAAGGCTTCTTTGCCAAAGCCCGCGCGTTTGCCGACCAGGTAAGCGCCGACCAGACCGGCAACGGCGGCGTTGATATGCACCACGGTGCCGCCGGCAAAGTCCAGCGCGCCGTCCTGCGCCAGCAGTCCACCGGACCAGACCATGTGCGCGATGGGCAGATAGGAGAAAGTGACCCAGATAGCCACAAAGATCAGCACCGCAGAGAAACGAATACGCTCGGCCAGCGCGCCAACGATCAGGCCGACGGTAATGCAGGCAAAGGAAGCCTGGAACGAAACGTGAATATACTGGTAGAAGGTTCCAACCAGCGCCGTCAGCTGAATGTTTTTCAACATCGCCATGCTGAAGTCGCCAAAGAAAGCGTTGCCCGTGCTGAAGGCCAGCGAATAGCCGTAGAGCATCCAGATAACACACACCATTGCAAAGGTCACGGAAACCTGAGTCAGCATGGACAGGACGTTTTTGGCCCGGATCAGGCCGCCGTAGAAAAGCGCAATGCCGGGTAGCGTCATAAACAGCACCAGCGCGGTGCAAATCATCATAAAGGCGTTATCGGCCTTGTCCGCCACGGCTGGCGGCGCCGCCATCGCAAGCGAGGGCAACAGGCTGAGGCTGGCGAGGCCGAAGGTAGTCATTTTTCTCATTTTATCCCATCCCATCACAATTCTTAGCCCCGAGATCAGAGTGCGGCTTCGTCCGCTTCGCCGGTGCGAATACGGATAACCCGCTGTAGTTCAGCGACAAAAATCTTACCGTCGCCAATTTTGCCGGTGTAGGCGGCCTTGCTGATAACGTCGACAACCTCGTCCAGCTGGTCGTCCGCTATCGCCACATCGATTTTAACTTTTGGCAGGAAGTTCACGCTGTATTCAGCGCCGCGATAAAGCTCGGCATGGCCTTTCTGGCGACCAAATCCCTTGACTTCGGTGACGGTCAGGCCCTGAATGCCAATGGCAGAAAGCGCCTCGCGCACGTCTTCTAATTTAAACGGTTTGATTACCACGGTAACCAGCTTCATACGATCCCCTCCAGCTAAAGAAAACGGTGATTCCGCCCTGCGTTAACCAAAGCAAAGGCTGTGCCATAAATCAGAAACGTGCGTTTTAAAAGGCGCGGCGGCAGATATTGCGTACGCGTGGCGGCCTGATGATGACATTAAGCATAGAGGGAAAAAGAAAACGCACCATTAAGGTGCGTTACGCGTCGAAATTGTGCATCGCCGCTGTTTTATCAGCCCGACCGCCTGCTTTTAGTGCAGCGAAGCGGTATTACGTTTCTTCCAGCTCCTCGCCCGCCAGCTGGAGCTGATACATCTGCCAGTAACGGCCCTGTTTCGCCAACAGCTGCTGATGGTTGCCCTGCTCTACCGCATGGCCTCTGTGCAGCACCAGAATGGTATCCGCATCGATAATAGTAGAGAGTCGGTGAGCGATAACCACCAGCGTGGTTTGCTGACGAACGGCCTTAAGCGCTTTCTGGATCGCCTGCTCCGTGCCGGAATCAATATTCGCCGTCGCTTCATCCAGGATCAGAATTTGCGGCGAGGCGACCAGCACGCGCGCCATCGCCAGCAGCTGCTTCTGACCCACGGAAAGATTGTTACCCTGTTCACCCAGCCGCGTATAGATACCGTCGGAGAGCGAGCGCGCCAGTTCGGCAAGCTGAACGGTTTCCAGCGCGTGCCAGACCGCCTCTTCGCTTATCGAACGCCCCAGCGCCACGTTAGCGAAAAAGGTGTCGGCCAGCACCACCGGATCCTGCTGCACCATCGCCACGCCTTCGCGCAGCACGCCGTGGCTGAGCCCGGTCAGCGGCCTGCCGTCCAGGCGAATTTCACCCTGCTTCACCGGGTAGTAGCCCATCAGCAAGTTAGCGAGCGTGCTTTTCCCGCTGCCGGTATGGCCGACCAGCGCCACAAAGCTGCGCGAAGGCACGCTGAGGTTGATATCGTTGAGCACGTTGCGATCGTCGCGATAGGCGAAGCTCAGATGTTCAATCTCAATGCGCCCCGAGGCCAGCGGCCGACTATCCTGACCATAGTGCTGGCGAGGCGCGTCCATCAGTTCAAAAATGCGCTCGCCGGCCACTACCGCCTGTTGCAGCATCGACTGCTGGGTGGTCAGCTCAATCAGCGGCTCGTTTAGCCTGCCCAGGTAGTTAATAAACGCGTAAAGCACGCCAACCTCGAAGCTGCCGCTGGAGGAGAAGCCAAACAGCAGCATCAGCCCGCACAGGATCATGGCGGAAAACAGGCTGAGCAGCGGCCGGAGCAGAAAGCCATCCAGCCGTAGCGTTTCCATTCTCGCCAGATAGTGCGAGCGGCTCGCTTCGCTCATCCGCTCACCAAAGCGCGCCTGCTGACGAAACTGCTGGATCACGCTCATGCCGCTGATCACTTCATTAAAGCCGTTGTTAATATCGGCCAGATAGCTACGCACTCGCCGTACGATAGGCGTACTGTAGCGCTGATAAATCAGCATCACGGTCAGTACGGCCGGAAAAATCATTATCGCCACCAGCGCCATGCGCCAGTCGAGACTGAACATCGCCACCAGCATGGCACCGATCAGCGCCGCGCTGCGCAGCACGGTGGCTACCACGGTGACGTAGAGATCGCGCACGACTTCGGTGTCATTGGTCACGCGTGAAATAATCTGGCCAACGGGCTGGGTATCAAAAGCGCTCAGCGGCTGGCGCAGCGCGGCGTCCATGACGTCCGTACGCAGCCGCTGCACTACGCCTACCGCCGCCTCGTTAAACAGCAGCGACTGCCAGTAGTGCAGCGCGGCGGCCAGGATTTGCAGCAGGAGAAAGCTGACGGCCAGCCCGGTGACCAGACCCAGCGGCATGGAATGCTTCGCCACCATGTTATCGATAAAATAGCTGACCAGCACCGGGCCGAGCACTTCCGCCACCGCCGCTATCCACAGCAATACTATCGCCAGGCCAAGCGATTTCCGCCACGGCGAACCGTAGCGCAGCAGGCGTTTCAGCGTGGGCCAGAGCTGATTAAGATTCGCCATGCGGTACCCCTTTCGCGATTTCGTCCTCGTCCAGCGCCGCTTCCAGCTGCTGATAACGATACATATCCTGATACCAGCCGTCCTGGGCAATCAACGCCTCATGCTGCCCGCGCTGGGCCACCGTGCCCTGCTGCATCACCAGGATTTCACTGGCTTCCGTCAGGGCGGACAAACGGTGCGCGCTGATAATCACGGTTCTTCCTGCGCCCCATTTTCTTAAATTATGCAGTATCTGGTGTTCGGTACGGCCGTCGACCGCCGACAGCGCATCGTCCAGGATCAGGATTTCCGCGTTCAGCAGCAACGCCCTGGCAATAGATATACGCTGTTTCTGTCCCCCGGAAAGCATCACCCCGCGCTCGCCAACTTCGGTATCGTAGCCCTGGGGCAGCCGCAGAATATCTTCATGTACGCAGGCAAGCCGCGCGGCGCGCTCAATATCGCTTTGCTGCGCCGTAGGTCGACCCAATGCGATATTGTTGGCGATGGTGTCGGAAAAAAGAAACGGCGTCTGGCTGACGACCGCCATGCGGCTACGCCAGCTGTCCAGACGCAGCTGCGGCAGCGGAATACCGTGATAGCGGATGTCGCCCTGCGCAATATCGAAGTGCCGCTGGATCAGGCTTAACAGCGTGCTTTTCCCGGCGCCTGTCGGCCCGCACAGCCCCAGCATCTGGCCGGGCTTAAGGTTAACGTTGATATGGCGTAGCGAGGGCTGCTGCGCGCCAGGATAGCAAAATTCCCTGATAGCGATTTGCAGCTGGCCGCGATCTTCCGGCAGCGTTTTACTGCCGTCCTCAACCGCCGGCGCCTCTGCCAGCAGCGAGCGAATGCGGCTCCAGGCCGCGCTGCCGCGCTCGACGATATTAAACATCCAGGCCAGCGCCAGCATTGGCCAGATCATCAGGCCAAGGTACATGACAAAGCTGGTCAGCTGGCCCAGCGTCATCTGACCGTGCCAGACCAGCCAGCTGCCGCCGCCGATCGCCAGCAGGTTCGACAGCCCGATGGCAATATAAATAGTAGGATCGAAGCGGGCGTCAATCCGCGCCACGCGCAGGTTTTTTTGGCCCGTGTCGCGGGCGATATCGGCGAACTGTCCGGACTGATGGTCTTCCAGCCCAAAGGCTTTGATCATACGAATGCTGGTCAGGCTCTCCTGCGTTCTGTCGTTAAGCGACGAAAAGGCGGCCTGAGCATGCTTAAAACGATGATGGAGCTGGTCGCCGTAGCGTTTGATCACTATCGCCATGACCGGCATCGGCAGCAGCGCCAGCAGGGTCAGCTGCCAGCTAATCTGCGTGCTCATCACCACCAGCACCGCCAGCCCCATCACCAGCGAGTCAACCAGCGTCAGCACGCCTTCTCCGGCGGCAAACACCACGCGATCCACATCGTTGGTGGCGCGGGCGATCAAATCACCGGTACGGTGACGCAGGTAAAATTCGGGATGCTGACGGCTAAGCTGACGATAGAAGTCCTGCCGCAGCTCGACGGCAAGCTGATAGGAGGCGCCGAAAAGCAGCACGCGCCAGACGTAGCGCAGCAGATAGACCACAATAGCCGTGAGCAGCATCACGCCCACCCACATCAGCAGGCGCGAAGCACTCATCTGCTGATGGGAGACGCCGTCCACGATAGTACCGACAAGCTTCGGCGGCAGCAGCTGCAGCAGCGCAATGATAATCAGCAGAAAAACGGCGCCAAGATAGCGGCGCCATTCACGCATAAAGTACCAGCTCAACTGGCTGAAAAGTCGCACAATAAACGTCCTGGTCAGGTTCGGGCGAGCGCCGTGGTTCAGCGGCAGCGCCAATGTGTATTTATTTCTCTGGACCGCCGCCATCAGCGCGACCCGGCCGCGAATATAGCCTTCCTGTTCCGGCCATTTCAAGCGTTTCCGGCATGTCGGAGTAATGAGAGACGCGGCATCCGCCATAATTTACGGTGGCCTTGTTCCGCTATCGGGTGCCGTAAAAACAGCCTGGACCCTGTTTTATCTTTTGTATGCGCCTGCAGAAGAATAAATCTCCGTTGCCCCTGTAGTTTACAGGGAATAGCGTAAATGATTTTCCCGTAAATGCGTTACGTTCAGCCTGTTGTTACCTGAAGAAACAGCGTTTTGTTCACGAACCATTGGCACGCATGACCGTAACGACCCGAGCCGCCAGGGCGTTGCCGTCAGGTTTATAGCCATGTTGTCAGCTTCCGCGCGGGCAACACAACGCCGTGCCGGGCTTCGCCTGGCTAACCAACATGCGCGGCTCCTGCCCCTGTTTTTATGCCACGTCAGGCAGTACCATACGCCCCAACAGATTAATGAGGTAAAAAGTATGAAACGTGCAGTAGTGGTATTCAGCGGCGGACAGGATTCAACCACCTGTTTGATCCAGGCTTTGCAGCAGTATGACGAAGTGCACTGCCTGACCTTTGACTATGGTCAGCGGCATCGTGCAGAGATCGATATCGCTCGCGAGCTGGCGCAGTCGCTGGGCGCAAGAGCGCACAAAGTGCTGGACGTCACGCTGCTTAACGAGCTGGCCGTCAGTAGCCTGACCCGCGACAGCATCCCCGTTCCGGCCTGGGATCCCGACGCCAGCGGCCTGCCAAGCACTTTTGTGCCGGGACGTAATATCCTGTTCCTGACGCTGGCCTCGATTTATGCTTACCAGGTTGAGGCCGAAGCGGTAATTACCGGCGTTTGCGAAACCGACTTTTCTGGTTACCCGGACTGCCGCGACGAATTTGTTAAGGCGCTGAACCATGCCGTGGAGCTGGGTATGGCGCGTCTGGTTCGCTTTGAAACGCCGCTGATGTGGCTGAACAAAGCCGAAACCTGGGCGCTGGCGGACTACTGGCAGCAGCTGGCGCTGGTGCGCAACGACACGCTTACCTGCTATAACGGCATCAAGGGCGACGGCTGCGGCGAATGCGCTGCCTGCCATCTGCGCGCCAACGGCCTGCGCGATTACCAGATTAACAGCGCTACGGTGATGCAGGAGATGCAGCGCAAAACCGGGCTACGCTGACAGCATCTCTTCCAGCCGCTGCTTCAGCTCGCCGACGATCGGCTGCGCTTTTTGCGTGCGCAGATCGATGCAGACAAAGGTCAGCGTCGCATCGGCTATTGCTTCCCCCTCCGGCAGCAGCGTGATGGTCTGGCCGATAACGCCACTTTTCCCGCCCAGCTGCACCAGATGGCTGGCAATCGCCAGCTCGTCGCCCAGCACCGCCGGGCGACGGTAGTTAATGTTAATATTGACTACGATAAAAGCCAGCCGGTTATCATTCATCCAGCGAAAGGCGGCCAGTTTTTCCAGCCAGGCCCAGCGCGCCTCTTCCAGAAATTCTAAATAGCGCGCGTTGTTGACGTGTTGGTAAACATCCAAATGATAACCGCGAACCTTAATCGTAATCTGCATAATCTTCTCCCAAAAAAGGCCATACCGACTGGTATGACCTCTTTCAGCGTAGCAGCCCGTACGCCACGATGCGTGGGGCCGCAACGGCAAGTCGAGAAAGCGATCACAGTTTCAGTTTGGTCAGGTTCCTCTCTACCAGCGCATTACCAATACCGGGCACTTCTTTTAGCTGCTCTATCTGCGTAAAAGGGCCGTATTGCTCGCGATAGCTGATAATAGCCTGCGCCTTTTTTAGCCCTACGCCGTTCATTACGGCGCTCAGCTCTTCGGCCGTGGCGTGATTAATACTGACCGATTCGCTTTGCGGCGGTTTCTTTTCCTCGCTCGGCTGCGCGCTGGCCTGCGGCGCGCTGACGTTATCGATGGCCGGCCCGGCGTACAGCGGCGAAGCGCCGCCCAGCAGCAGGGTAAAACATAAAGCCTGTAAGGTTGTTTTCATGCTGTTCTCCTCCATGTGTTTGACAGCAACGTCAGGCTACGCCCAACCAACCGGCGCCACAAACGGCAGATGACAGAAATGGAAAAGGCCGCATAAGCGGCCTTTGGGTTTGCAATAATTTGCAGGATTTTTGCGAGGCTTATTGCGCCTGCGCGGCTGCGCCGTACTTGATCTTGCCTTCTTTGCGCAGGTTGCTCAGCAGCGCTTCGAAGGCGATCTGCGCATTGTTCTGCGTGATGCCCTGCACCATCGCTTTCTTCTGCGCTTCCGGCAGCGTGCCGCTGCGTACCTGATCCAGCGCCAGCAGCACAACGTTGCCCTGCCCGTCCTCGCTGATGCCGTACACAGGCTTGTCTTTGGTCGGCTGCGCCAGCGCGAAGGCGGACTGCGTTATCGCATCCTGACCGCTGCGCGTCAGCGTTTTCTGCTCGCTAAAGCTAAGATTAGCCGCCTTCATGGCATCCATACCCTTGCCCGCCTGCAGATCGGCCAGCAGTTTTTCCGCCTGGGCCTTCGCTTCCGCCTGCGCCTTCTGGTTTTTCAGCGTGGCTACGATTTCGGCACTGACCTCGGCCAGCGGCTTAACCGCTTCCGGCTTGTGGGCGGCGATACGCAGCACAAAAGCACGATCGCCATCAACCGTGATGATATCGGAGTTGCTGCCCGGCGCGCCGTTATCCCCCAGCAGACCACCGTTAAAGATCGCCTGCTCTACCGCTCTGAAATTCAGCTCGGCCGGTGGATTGTCGTGGCTGAACCAGTCCGTTTCCACCGCTTTTACGCCTGCCGCTTCTTCCGCGCTCGCCAGCGACTCGTTGTCGTTGCTGGCCGCGTCGCTCACTTTCTGCTGCAGCTTGTAATAAGCGTCGACGGCCGTTTCGTGTTTCACCTTAGCGGCGATGTCGTCGTGTACGGCCGCCAGCGGTTTGATCTGCTGCGGCTGAACGTCATCAAGACGAGCAACGATAAAGCCGACGGAGGATTTGATCACGCCCGACAGCTGACCTTTCTGCGTCAGGTTAGCGCTTTTCAGCTCGTCCGGCGTGGTATCCGGCTCCAGCCAGCCCATATCGCCGCCTTTACGGGCAGAGATGGGATCGATGGATTTCTCTTTCGCCAGCGCGGCAAAATCGCCACCTTTTTTCAGCGCGTCCAGAACCGCCTGCGCATCGGCTTCGGTTTTGGTTTGGATCACGCTGAAACGGCTGCGCTGCGGCTGGGTATAGTCCTGCTGATGGCTGTCGTACCAGCTTTGAATATCGCTTTCGCTCGGCGCTTTCTGCAACGAGGCCGCATCCAGCTTGATATAGCTGACGCGGAACTGCTCCGGCGCCATAAAGCTGTTTTTATTCTGCTCGTAGTAGTTTTTGACTTCTTCGTCGCTGACGTTCTGCTTCGCTGCCAGCGCCGCGACGTTAATAGTCGCTTCACGCACCAGGCGCTCCTGAGAAACCAGCGCGGCCAGCGATTCAGTTTCGCCCGGCAGCATAAAGTCTGTGCGGGTCACCGCCGCAATCAGCTGCTGCGTGGTCAGCTGCTTGCGCAGCGCCTGAGCGTACTGATCGGCAGTGAGATTCATCTGGTTAATAATCGCCAGATAACGGGCGTTATCGAATTTGCCGTTAGTCTGGAAGGCCGGCTGGTTGAAAATAGCCTGCTTGATCTGATCGTCGCTAACCGCCAGCTGCAGATCTTTCGCATACTGATCCAGCAGCGCTTCATCTACCAGCTGAGAAAGCGCCTGCTGGCGGATCTGCTGAAGATAAGCGGGATTGCTGGCCAGCTGTGAGAACTGCTCGCCCAGCATTTCCTGCTGACGCGAACGTTCGTTGCTGAACGCTCTTTCCAACTGGGCGCGACTGATTTCCTGGCCATTGACCTTAGCTGCATAATCTCCATTGCCGCCGATCAGGTAGTTGCCCACCCCGGTCAGAACAAAAGAGAGGATGATCAGACCCAGTATAATTTTGAGCACGACATGGTTCGACGCCGCGCGTAAATTGTCCATCATGGTGTGACAACACTCCGCTGTATTATGAATGTAAACCCTTGCGCTTGCTTCCCACGTTCCCGGGGCGCTCCACGCCGCTGCGTATCAGGCTCTTGCGACCGTTGAAACAAAAAAGGCACATCATAGTGTGATGTGCCTCGTATGGTACATGAGAACGTCAGGACAGTCCTCATTCCACCGAAGAAATTGCTTGCCTGACGTTAATTAACCGCGTCTTTCAGCGCCTTACCGGCGCGGAATCCCGGGACTTTGCCCGCAGGAATAGTAATTTCTTTACCGGTTTGCGGGTTGCGTCCGGTACGCTCTGCGCGCTCACGCACGGAAAATGTGCCAAACCCTACCAGCGCCACTTCGTCGCCCGCTTTAAGAGAGTCGGTTACCGCTTCCATAAAAGCATCCAGCACGCGTCCCGCCGCTGCTTTAGAGATATCAGCGTTTGCAGCAATGTTGTCGATCAACTGTGACTTATTCACTCAATCATCCCCTCTTTATTATTTACTTCGCAAACGGGCTTCCCCCCGTTACGAGCACGCATCAATTATCGTTGTTTGTCGAGTCGTAAAAGCAGGGCCTGTTCAGACCTTCACCGGCTTAACAGCCCCCTAAATTAACGGCACAAAAAAAAGCTGGCAAGTACGAATTCGTCTGCCAGCTCTGGATTTAGGGTCTTTTTGTCTTATATCACTATTTCGCCGTGGCAACCTGCATGCCGTATGGGGCATTTTGCAGGGCCAGGGTCAGCACTTCTTCGATACGCTTCACCGGGTGGATATCCAGATCGGCAATCACGTTGTCCGGAATTTCTTCCAGATCGCGCTTGTTTTCATCCGGGATCAGCACGGTTTTGATGCCGCCGCGATGCGCTGCCAGCAGCTTCTCTTTCAGGCCGCCGATAGGCAGAACCTGGCCGCGAAGCGTGATCTCGCCGGTCATCGCCACGTCGGCGCGCACCGGGTTACCGGTCAGACAGGAAACCAGCGCCGTACACATAGCGATACCCGCGCTTGGGCCATCTTTCGGCGTGGCGCCTTCCGGCACGTGCACGTGGATATCGCGTTTTTCGTAGAAGTCGCCGTTAATGCCCAGCTTCTCTGCACGCGCGCGTACCACGGTCAGTGCCGCCTGGATGGACTCCTGCATCACCTCGCCCAGCGAGCCGGTATAGGTCAGCTTGCCTTTGCCCGGCACGCACGCGGTTTCGATGGTCAGCAGATCGCCGCCCACTTCCGTCCATGCCAAACCCGTAACCTGTCCTACGCGGTTTTCGCTGTCGGCGCGGCCATAGTCGAAACGCTGCACGCCCAGGAAATCCTTCAGGTTATCGGCATTGATTTCGATATGGGTAACGCTCTTATCCATCAGCAGCGTTTTCACTGCTTTACGGCACAGCTTAGACAGCTCACGCTCAAGGCTACGCACGCCCGCTTCACGGGTGTAATAGCGAATGATACCCACGATGGCGCTGTCGTCTACGGTCAGCTCGCTCGCTTTCAGGGCGTTACGCTCAATCTGCTTCGGCAGCAGGTGCTGTTTGGCAATATTAAGCTTTTCGTCCTCGGTATAGCCCGACAGACGGATCACTTCCATACGGTCCAGCAGCGGTGCCGGAATGTTCATGGAGTTAGACGTCGCTACAAACATCACGTCGGAAAGGTCGTAATCGACTTCCAGATAGTGATCGTTAAAAGCGATGTTCTGCTCGGGATCCAATACCTCCAGCAGGGCCGATGCCGGGTCGCCGCGCATGTCCGAGGACATTTTATCGATCTCATCCAGCAGGAACAGCGGGTTCTTCACGCCAACCTTCGCCATTTTCTGGATCAGCTTGCCCGGCATAGAACCAATATAGGTACGACGGTGCCCACGGATTTCCGCTTCGTCGCGCACGCCGCCCAGCGCCATACGGACATATTTACGGCCGGTCGCCTTAGCGATCGACTGGCCCAGCGAGGTTTTACCCACGCCCGGCGGTCCCACCAGGCACAGGATCGGCCCTTTAATTTTGCTGACGCGGCTCTGCACCGCTAAATATTCCAGGATACGGTCTTTCACGCGCTCCAGGCCAAAGTGATCGGTATCCAGCGTTTCCTGCGCCTTCACCAGATCTTTCTTCACCTTGCTGCGCGCGTTCCACGGCACCTGGACCATCCAGTCGATATAGCCGCGCACCACCGTTGCTTCCGCCGACATTGGCGACATCATCTTCAGCTTCTGCAGCTCGGCTTCGGTTTTATCGCGCGCCTCTTTTGGCATTTTCGCCGCGTCGATTTTGCGCTTCAGCGCTTCGTTTTCGTCCGGCGCGTCGTCCATTTCGCCCAGTTCTTTCTGAATCGCCTTCATCTGCTCATTCAGATAGTACTCGCGCTGGCTCTTTTCCATCTGCTTTTTCACGCGGTTACGAATGCGTTTTTCCACCTGCAGCAGATCGATTTCCGACTCCATCATCGCCATCAGATATTCCAGACGTTCATTGACGTCGGACATCTCCAGCACGGACTGTTTGTCGGCCAGCTTCAGCGGCATATGGGCGGCGACGGTATCCGCAAGACGCGCGGCGTCTTCAATGCTGTTCAGCGAGGTCAGCACTTCCGGCGGGATTTTCTTATTCAGTTTGATATAGCCTTCAAACTGGTTAATCGCCGTGCGGACCAGCACTTCCTGCTCGCGTTCGTCAATTTCAGGCGAAACCAGATATTCCGCCTGAGCCGTAAAATGGTCACCGTTATCGGCGAGCGTAGTGATATGCGCGCGCTGCAGCCCTTCGACCAGCACTTTTACCGTGCCGTCAGGCAGCTTCAGCATCTGTAAAATTGACGCTACGGTCCCTACAGAGAAGAGATCGTTAATGCCAGGTTCATCCGTTGAAGCCTCTTTCTGTGCGACCAGCATGATCTTTTTGTCATGATCCATGGCGGCTTCAAGGCAGCGAATCGATTTTTCACGGCCTACAAACAACGGAATTACCATGTGCGGATAAACCACTACGTCACGCAACGGCAACACAGGGATTTCAATGCGTTCAGAACGCTCAGGATTCATAGAGCTCTCTCTTAGTTTAATTTCCGCCAGGGTGAGGGGAACCGCAATCGTCAGGCATGCAGTTTTACCCACAGGTAGTTGAGTATATGGGGATGAATGTAAGACATTCAACGTTATGTGCGAGAGAAAAGTAAATGGGGGAAAAATTTCCCCCATTTGCGCTAACCGGTTGGAAAGATGTGGTTATTTATTCGCCAGATGCCTGCTGCGCCTCGCCCTTGCCGTAAATCAGCATCGGATCCGATTCGCCCGCGATAACCGACTCGTCGATCACCACTTTTTCCACGTCGTCCATCGACGGCAGGTCGTACATCGTGTCCAGCAGCGCGCCCTCCACGATTGAGCGCAGCCCGCGCGCCCCGGTTTTGCGCGACATCGCCTTGCCCGCTATCGCCTTCAGCGCCTCTTCGCGGAACTCCAGCTCCACCCCTTCCAGGCTGAACAGCGCCTGATACTGCTTGGTCAGCGCGTTCTTCGGCTCGCACAGGATCTGGATCAGCGCTTCCTCGCTCAGCTCGGTCAGCGTCGCCACCACCGGCAGACGGCCGATAAACTCCGGGATCAGACCGAACTTAATCAGGTCCTCCGGCTCCACCTGCGCCAGCAGCTCGCCTTCCGTCGCCTTCTCCGCCTTGCCTTTTACCGTCGCGCCAAAGCCGATGCCCGAGCCGGTATCCACGCGCTGCGAGATAACCTTGTCCAGCCCGGCAAACGCGCCGCCGCAGATAAACAGGATTTTCGAGGTATCCACCTGCAGAAACTCCTGCTGAGGATGCTTGCGCCCGCCCTGCGGCGGCACCGCGGCGACCGTGCCCTCAATCAGCTTCAGCAGCGCCTGCTGCACGCCCTCGCCCGACACGTCGCGCGTGATGGACGGGTTGTCCGACTTGCGGGAAATCTTGTCGATTTCATCGATGTAAACGATGCCGCGCTGCGCTTTCTGCACGTCGTAGTCGCACTTCTGCAGCAGCTTCTGGATGATGTTTTCCACGTCCTCGCCCACGTAGCCCGCTTCGGTCAGCGTGGTGGCGTCGGCCATGGTAAACGGTACGTCCAGCAGGCGCGCCAGCGTTTCCGCCAGCAGCGTCTTGCCGCTGCCGGTCGGGCCAATCAGCAGGATGTTGCTTTTGCCCAGCTCGATGCCGTTGCTGGTGTCGCCGTTGCGCAGGCGCTTGTAGTGGTTGTAGACCGCCACCGCCAGCACCTTCTTCGCCCGCTCCTGGCCGATAACGTAGTCGTCCAGATGCTCGCGGATTTCGTGCGGCGTCGGCAGCGAACTGCGCTCGCGGTGGGGCGCGACTTCTTTGATCTCTTCGCGAATGATGTCGTTACATAAATCGACGCATTCGTCGCAGATATAGACTGACGGGCCGGCAATCAGCTTGCGGACTTCATGCTGGCTCTTGCCGCAAAAAGAGCAGTACAGCAGCTTCCCTGAACCGTCTTTGCGCTTATCTGTCATCAGTTAACCTCATGGCTTATCAGCGGCCCTTACAGGCTGTGTTCATTAATGGACCAGATCCTAATATAGCGCATTTCAGGGGCGTTTTGGCAGCAAAACCGGGACGCGCTGCGCCTGTCAGCCGCCGTGATTTTTTATCAGTATCCGGTAAGGCAGCGGGCGCCAGGTGATGAAAAGTAACGGGAACGGCTAATAAGCCGCTGTTTTGGCAGGCAATCATTCAGCGCCGCCACAGTTGATTTAGCTGTTGAATGGATTATGCTAAACTCTTGTCACTTATACAGATCGTTTCCTATGGAGTCTAAATAATGTCTCAGGAGCCAAAGAAAGAGAGCCCGGAAGAGAAATCCTCTCTGGCGCTTAACAAGTTACTGCAAGCCCGATCTGTGATCATTTCTGGCGAAATCGATCAGGCGCTGGCGGAGAAAGTTACCGCCCAGCTGCTGATCCTGCAGGAAATGGGCGATGAGCCGATCAAGCTGTTTATCAACAGTCAGGGCGGCCACGTCGAAGCTGGCGATACCATTCACGATATGATCAAGTTCGTGAAGCCGAAGGTACAGGTTATCGGCACCGGCTGGGTAGCCAGCGCGGGCATCACCATTTTCCTGGCGGCGGAGAAAGAAGATCGCTATACGCTGCCTAATACCCGCTTTATGATCCACCAGCCGCTGGGCGGCGTGCGCGGCAAGGTTTCCGATATCGAAATCGAAGCCAACGAGCTGCTGCGCGCGCGTGACCGTATCAACCGGCTGATCAGCAAAGCAACCGGCCAGCCGCTGGAAAAAGTGGAACAGGATACGGACAGCAACTACTGGATGGGTCCACAGCAGGCGATTGAATACGGCATCGCCAGCCATCTGATCACCCACTGGGACGAGCTGAAAGGTTAATCCCTTTTCCTTCCTTCTGAAGCCTCCTTAACCGGAGGCTGAGGTTGCTGACAAACTCCTGCTCTTTCATTAAGTCGCGTTCGGGCCGGAGAATAACACCATAGGCAGATCGGAACACGGATACGCCGCAGATCCGTTCGTGGAGGCTCGGTTGGCGCGTCCATGCGCCAAACGGTCCGTTTATCCGCTCAGCCTCTGCTGTACGAAGCTGATGTTTCGCTGTAAAAAACCAGTTCGTACAGACCCTTTAATTTTCAGCAGCCTGAAGCCTCCTTAACCGGAGGCTTTTTTTATTCTGCCTCACTGCCAAATCATAAGTAAAACTAAGCATTATCCGAATCTCCCGCCCAGGAATATGTACCAGCCATAACTCCGTGTATATTCCTTGCCGTTTATGGTTAAGGAAAAGAAAATGATCCGTAAAGAAATCTACAATCTGCAGATTGTCAGGGGGCTGGCCGCGCTGTGCGTGGTGCTGGAGCATCTCTCACCCCGCGCCGTTGCTCACTTCTTCAGTGCAGGACAGGTTGGCGTATCGATGTTCTTCTTCCTGAGCGGCTATATTATGATGCACACCTTCAGAGAGGATCAGTCAGCGGGCGCCTTTATTAAAAACAGAATAAAAAGGATCTATCCCGCCTACCTCATCCTCTCCATTCCCCTTATCTTATATACGCTCCACAAGACCGGCTCATTAACTTATCTTCTGCATAATCTCTTTCTCATCCCCTGGACGGAGTGGGACAGAGAGGCGTTGCCCTATAACTGGTCGGAATCGATGGCGAATCCGGCGGCCTGGACGCTGGTCTACGAGTTCTATTTTTATCTGCTGCTTTGCGTAGGCAAAACGTTGCTGAATAAAAAAGCCTTTGTTTTCTCCTTTACCACCGTAGCGATGCTCGCCATTCTTATTGCGACCAACATGACCTGGGGTAATGACGGCTATCTGGGCTGGCACGGCGTTACGTTCAAATCCGTGGCGGGCAACCTTGCGCTGCTGTCGTTTATCGTCGGCATGTGCGGACGGCAGCTGGGTTTCCACCACGTGAAAAAAAATCCCGCCGTATTTTTGCTGATCCCTGTCGCTATGCTGCTGCTGTGGCTGATGGCCAGACAGGGCGTAACCAATCTGCAAATCCGCGATCTGCTGGGGTCATGCCTGCCTTCCTGGACCTTTGTGCTGCTGATGGCCAACATGGAGGATTTTAAAGGCTTTGCCTACGATAAACTTCACGCTATCGGCATGTACTCTTATTCGCTCTATCTTTTCCATGCCAACTTTTATACCGCGAAGTGGATTGTCTTTAATAATCTTGCCCGTGTCGGCCTGGACTCTTCCCCGATCAAGGTGGCGGTTCTGCTGCTGTTTATCGCGCTGTCGCTGTTTATTTCAAAACATCTCTACCATTTGATTGAAAGAGGCGGCGCGTGGAAGATGCTGCGGGGCCGTAGCGTCAGAGCAGGCTGAGGGCACGACAGGCAGCAGGCTCCACGTCTGGCTTTTCAGGCGGTCAATGGCTGAAAGATCGGGCCGATAAAAAAAAGAGAGCCGGAAGGCTCTCTTTTTCAGGGGGACAGGTCGTACAGAGAACTATTCGCCGGACGCCTGCTGCGCCTCGCCCTTGCCGTAGATCAGCATCGGATCCGATTCGCCCGCGATAACCGACTCGTCGATCACCACTTTTTCCACGTCGTCCATCGACGGCAGGTCGTACATCGTGTCCAGCAGCGCGCCCTCCACGATTGAGCGCAGCCCGCGCGCCCCGGTTTTGCGCGACATCGCCTTGCCCGCTATCGCCTTCAGCGCCTCTTCGCGGAACTCCAGCTCCACCCCTTCCAGGCTGAACAGCGCCTGATACTGCTTGGTCAGCGCGTTCTTCGGCTCGCACAGGATCTGGATCAGCGCTTCCTCGCTCAGCTCGGTCAGCGTCGCCACCACCGGCAGACGGCCGATAAACTCCGGGATCAGACCGAACTTAATCAGGTCCTCCGGCTCCACCTGCGCCAGCAGCTCGCCTTCCGTCGCCTTCTCCGCCTTGCCTTTTACCGTCGCGCCAAAGCCGATGCCCGAGCCGGTATCCACGCGCTGCGAGATAACCTTGTCCAGCCCGGCAAACGCGCCGCCGCAGATAAACAGGATTTTCGAGGTATCCACCTGCAGAAACTCCTGCTGAGGATGCTTGCGCCCGCCCTGCGGCGGCACCGCGGCGACCGTGCCCTCAATCAGCTTCAGCAGCGCCTGCTGCACGCCCTCGCCCGACACGTCGCGCGTGATGGACGGGTTGTCCGACTTGCGGGAAATCTTGTCGATTTCATCGATGTAAACGATGCCGCGCTGCGCTTTCTGCACGTCGTAGTCGCACTTCTGCAGCAGCTTCTGGATGATGTTTTCCACGTCCTCGCCCACGTAGCCCGCTTCGGTCAGCGTGGTGGCGTCGGCCATGGTAAACGGTACGTCCAGCAGGCGCGCCAGCGTTTCCGCCAGCAGCGTCTTGCCGCTGCCGGTCGGGCCAATCAGCAGGATGTTGCTTTTGCCCAGCTCGATGCCGTTGCTGGTGTCGCCGTTGCGCAGGCGCTTGTAGTGGTTGTAGACCGCCACCGCCAGCACCTTCTTCGCCCGCTCCTGGCCGATAACGTAGTCGTCCAGATGCTCGCGGATTTCGTGCGGCGTCGGCAGCGAACTGCGCTCGCGGTGGGGCGCGACTTCTTTGATCTCTTCGCGAATGATGTCGTTACATAAATCGACGCATTCGTCGCAGATATAGACTGACGGGCCGGCAATCAGCTTGCGGACTTCATGCTGGCTCTTGCCGCAAAAAGAGCAGTACAGCAGCTTCCCTGAACCGTCTTTGCGCTTATCTGTCATTAACTTGCCCCTCTTGTTTAACGCTGACGGCCCAGGCCGTCAGTCTGCCTTTATGACGGCAGCAATCTCTTTTACCAACCAGCGCCGCTTAACCGCGCTGGTTCAAAATGGCGTCGACCAGACCGTACTCCACCGACTCGCTGGCAGAAAGGAAACGATCGCGCTGGGTGTCGCGCTCGATGGTTTCGACGCTCTGACCGGTATGTTTGGCCATCAGCTCATTCATCATCTGCTTGGTTTTGATAATTTCACGCGCGTGAATATCGATATCCGACGCCTGACCCTGGAAGCCGCCCAGCGGCTGGTGGATCATCACGCGGGAATGCGGCAGGCAGTAGCGTTTGCCTTTCGCGCCGGCGGTCAACAGGAAAGAACCCATTGAACAGGCCTGGCCCATACAGATGGTGCTGACGTCAGGTTTGATAAATTGCATGGTGTCGTAAATAGACATGCCCGCGGTAATTACGCCACCAGGAGAGTTAATATAAAGGTGGATATCTTTTTCCGGGTTTTCTGCTTCCAGAAACAGCATCTGCGCGACGATCAGGTTCGCCATATGATCCTCGACCTGGCCGGTCAGGAAGATAATGCGCTCCTTCAGCAGGCGGGAAAAGATGTCGTAAGAACGCTCTCCGCGAGAAGTTTGTTCAACCACCATTGGCACTAAAGCCATATGAGGTGCTGTTTGTTCACGTTCGCCACTGTATGACATTACCGTCTCCTGGATTTTTCATTTGGCCACACTACCAATTCTACTTGAGAGCGTTCCGGAACACTATGTCCCCAACTTTATTCACCCGAAAGCTATCGGCGATCCTAAAGCCTTACCGTAACTTTACTATCTGGGGATACACCCCCGCTAATTCAAGCATAACAACGTTTTCAGGCGGCTGCTAACCAGGAAAAGTAGCATAGTCGATAATTTGCCGCTTTAATGAGCGAATAAGGCCCATAATGTCACGCCATCCGGCGGATAAAAGAAAAAAGCCCGCGGTCATGATGACCGCGGGCTTTAATTTATCCTGAAAAATCAGACGATCAGGCCGTTTGGGTCTGGTTCATCAGTTCCTGGAAGTTTGTCGCTTTTTCGGTCACTTTGGCTTTTTCCAGCACGGCTTCCACCGCCTGTTCTTCCAGCGCGACGTTGCGCATGTTGTTCATCAGCTCGTTATTTTTGCTGTAGAACTCGATCACTTCAGCCGGATCTTCGTAGGCAGACGCCATCTCTTCGATCAGGGTCTTCACGCGATCTTCATCCGCTTTCAGCTCGTGGCTGCGGATAACTTCGCCCAGCAGCAGACCAACCACCACGCGGCGCTTAGCCTGCTCTTCGAACAGTTCGCGAGGCAGCTCAAGAGCCTGCTTCTCGTTACCGCCGAAGCGCTGTGCAGCCTGACGCTTCAGCACGTCGATTTCGCTGTCGATCAGGGCAGCCGGCACCTCGATGTCGTTAGCGCTGACCAGGCCGTCGATAGCCTGAGTCTTCACACGGTTACGCACGGCGCCTTTCAGCTCGCGCTCCATGTTTTTACGCACTTCGGTACGCAGGCCCGCTACGGAGCCATCTTCCACGCCGAAACGCTTGATGAACTCTTCGGTGAATTCCGGCAGCTCGCGCTCTTCAACTTTCTTCAGCACGATCTCGAACTTCGCCGCTTTCCCTTTCAGGTTTTCAGCGTGGTAGTCTTCCGGGAAGTTCACGTCGATAGTGAAGGTTTCGCCCGCTTTGTGGCCAACCACACCGTCTTCAAAGCCTGGGATCATACGGCCCTGGCCCATCGCCAGTACGAAGTCGGACGCTTTGCCGCCTTCGAACTCTTCGCCGTCTACAGAGCCGGAGAAGTCGATGGTCACGCGATCTTCAGCTGCCGCTGCGCGATCGGTTTCTTTCCAGGTCGCCTGCTGCTTGCGCAGGGTGTCCAGCATGGCATCGACGTCTTCGTCGGTCACGGAAACAACCGGTTTTTCAACTTCGATTGCTTCCAGGCCTTTCAGCTCGACTTCCGGATAGACTTCGAACTCTACGGAGAAAGTGAAGTCTTCGCCGGTTTTGTATTCGCCCGGCACGTAGTTTGGCGCGCCAGCCGGATTGATTTTCTCTTTGATGATCGCATCAACAAAGTTGCGCTGCATCAGATCGCCCAGCACGTCCTGACGAACAGACGCGCCGTAACGCTGTGCAACCACGGTCATCGGCACTTTCCCTTTACGGAAACCGTCGATACGCACTTTTTTCGCTACGCTGACCAGCTCATTTTTCACCGCGTTTTCGATCACATCTTTAGCAACGGTAATCGTAACGCGACGGCCCAGGCCCTGAGTTGTTTCTACTGAAACTTGCATCTTATTACCTCAAAAAATCACGTGCTCGGTCAACTTCAGACTCGCTCTACCCGTCAGGGCAAAGTAAGACTAAGAACCGGGACGGCCTCTGATGTCAGAACCGCATTCCCTGTTGTCAGAAGCGTCCCGAAGACATTCGGAAAAACAGACGCAGCATTATAGCGGCAACGGCAAAGCGAGTCGAGGCTGCAACGCGCCGCCATTTTGTTAAGGTTCACGCTTTTTGCATCTGAAAGGAGTAAAAGAAAGGGTTAACGCGGTTTTTTCGACCAGAAACAACAAAGCGGCCCGCAGGCCGCTTCAGATTTTCAGAGATTGCCTCAGGCCAGCGTACCGGCACCACGACAGTTGGGCGAAGCCGGAACCGTGTCCTGTAACCCTACCCACTCTTTTTCGGTATAGGTATGCAGCGCCAGCGCGTGGACGCTTCCCGCCAGCTCGTCGGCCAGCACGCCATAAATGGCGCGATGCCGCATCAGAAAGCGCTGGTTAAGAAAGCTGTCGCTGACGATAACTATCTTGAAGTGACTTTCCGCCCCTGCAGGCACATTGTGACGATAGCTTTCGTCATGAACCTCCAGGTGCACGGGTGTAAATGCCGTTCTCAACTTTTCTTCTATTTGTTCGCGGATCATAACCACACTCCTCTACGACCTGATGCGCCCCATCTTATTCAATATTAGCCGGATTTCGCCGCCTGCCGATCCGTTTACGGAAAAATATCCGCCGTTCAGGCGCGCTACTGTGCATTTTCCCGCTGGCGGCTGCAACTGTCCGCGCGCAGAAAGCGCGTCCGACCGCCCGGGTGAAAAGATAAGGTAATGAATTTGCGCGTCGCCGGGGCTTCCTCTTGCTACAGGCAATGTTATGATGACCTCGGTTTTGTCCGGACTACACCCCATAAAATCGAGAACATAAGCATGCTAAAAAAATTATTCTTCCCTCTGCTGGCGGTATTTATGCTGGCCGGCTGCGCCACCAACAGCACCACGCTGAACGTTTCGCCAGTCATCAAACTGCCGCAGCAGGATCCGAGCCTGATGGGCGTCACCGTCAGCATTAACGGTGCCGATCAGCGTAGCGATAAAGCGCTCGCCAAAGTGAACCGCGACGGCCAGCTGGTCACGCTGACCCCGTCCCGCGATCTGCGTTTCCTGCTTCAGGAAGTGCTGGAGAAACAAATGGGCGCGCGCGGCTATATGATCGGCCCGAACGGCGCGGTTGATTTGCAGATCGTGGTGAACAACCTTTATTCAGACGTTACCCAGGGCAACGTGCGCTACAGCATTACCACCAAGGCCGATATCTCTATTATTGCTACCGCAAAAAACGGCAACAAGCAGGTGAAAAACTACCGTCAGACCTACAGCGTCGAAGGCGCGTTTAACGCCACCAACGATAAGATCACCAACGCGGTCAACGCGACGCTGGGCGACGTCATCGACGATATGGCGCAGGACACCAGCATTCACGAGTTTATCAAGCAAAACGCCCGTTAATATAGCCTTGCCCGCCGCGCTGGCGGGCACTGTTTAAGGTTTGTATGCCCAGTCACTATCTGCAAATTTTCACCCGTCGTAACGCCGCCCTTCTGCTCCTGCTCGGTTTCTCTTCCGGTTTGCCGCTGGCGCTGACGTCCGGCACGTTACAGGCCTGGATGGCCGTAGAAAATGTCGATATTAAAACCATCGGCTTTTTTTCGCTGGTTGGGCAGGCTTACGTCTTTAAGTTTCTCTGGTCGCCGCTGATGGACCGCTATACGCCGCCGTTTTTAGGACGTCGGCGCGGCTGGCTGTTGGTGACCCAGCTGCTGCTGATCGTCGCTATTGCGCTGATGGGCTTTATGCAGCCGTCACGCGATCTGACGCTGCTCGCCTCGCTGGCGGTGCTGGTCGCCTTCTGTTCCGCCTCGCAGGATATTGTTTTTGACGCCTGGAAAACGGATATCCTGCCTGCCGAAGAGCGCGGCAGCGGCGCGGCAATCAGCGTGTTCGGCTACCGGCTGGCGATGCTGGTTTCCGGCGGGCTGGCGCTCTGGCTGGCCGACCGTTATCTGGGCTGGCAGGCCATCTGGTGGCTGATGGCCGCGATGATGGTGCCGGGCGTGATCGCCACGCTGCTGGCGAAGGAACCGGATGAGGCAATTGTTCAGCCGCGCTCGCTGGAAGAAGCGGTGATTGCGCCGCTGCGCGATTTTTTCACCCGTAATAACGCCTGGCTGATCCTGTCGTTGATTGTCCTTTATAAGCTTGGCGACGCCTTTGCCGCCAGCCTGACCACTATCTTCCTTATTCGCGGCGTGGGCTTTGACGCAGGCGACGTGGGGCTGGTGAACAAAACGCTTGGTCTGTTCGCCACGATTATCGGCGCGCTGTTCGGCGGCGTACTGATGCAGCGGCTGAGCCTTTATCGCGCGCTGATGCTGTTTGGCATCCTACAGGCGCTGTCAAACCTGGCTTACTGGCTGCTGTCGGTGACCGACAAACACCTTTACAGCATGGCGGCGGCCGTCTTTGCAGAGAATCTGTGCGGCGGTATGGGCACGGCGGCCTTTGTGGCGCTGCTGATGACGCTGTGCAACAAGTCGTTTTCCGCCACGCAGTTCGCGCTGCTTTCTGCCCTGTCCGCCGTCGGTCGCGTCTATGTCGGGCCGGTCGCGGGCTGGTTTGTGGCAGGCTGGGGCTGGCCCGCGTTTTACGCCTTTTCCGTCGCGGCGGCGCTGCCGGGGCTGGTGTTGCTGGCGGGCTGTAAGCGCACGCTGGACAGGGCAGAGAAAACGCGCGAGTTCGCTCCCCGCGATCGTTGGCCACATGCCTACCGCTGGGCTATCCGTCTGCTGCTGTTGGGCTGCGCGCTGGCGGGGATTGCGCTGGCGCTGCTGGCACTGGATGCCCTGGGCGTGGCGCATATCGACCATTTACTCGCAACGCTGTTTGGCGGCGCGGCGCTGCTGGGGTTGGCGGGCGTGATGCTGGGTTCGCTGCTCGATTATCTGGCGCAGCGCAGCGCGCAGGACTAAGGTCATTTGCCGTCCGGCAATCGGACGGCGGTTCCCGTTGTCACCCGTCTGGCCGGGCCGGGCTTCACTCATTGATGTGCGTTTGCCATTGTCAACAACAATTGATAACCAGAGTGAATAGTGTGATAAACCTCACGTAACAAGCTCGCTCACCCGAGAAAGCGGATGCAGACCACCCCGGATTTAAGGCAAACTCAGTGCCGTCTGATTACATCGGGTTAGCATTGAAGAAGCCGGAATACATTAGCAGCGCTGTTCTGTGCACCCTTAACGGCTATTATTTATTGCCCATAGCAGAAAATAAGCTAACAGCAACGTAACAAACGCCCTTTTTTTTCGCTGTAAATAGCGGCAGTGGTGTAGGTAATTTAATCATTTTTTAACAATTCCACCGCTGCGCTTATTTTGCCTCGTCCGTTATTTCCTAAAGATTCTCGTCTTTACATTTACAATAAAACGAGAAAACACAACCGCTACGAAACTATTTTTGTTTATTTGACATAGATCAAATGCTACAGCTATGTTAAATAATTGAGTACCAATTTCGCTGTTTATAGCGACCCTGATTTCTGAAGGGGATTTTCCATCTGTTTTTGTTATATCACCCCCAAAGCCCTGCTATTATTCATATTTTGTCACCCTCCGAAACATGTGTGACAGTGTTTGCAAAAGGTGTCAACACCTCGCTGACACAAGCTGTTGCTGGTTTACAGTACTGAAACGTTCCCGTAAAATGCCGCCACACTTAAACGACAATAGAGCCCTTGTCATTGAGGTCGTTAAATGAGACTCAGGAAATACAATAAAAGTTTGGGGATTCTGTCATTAATCGCAGGCACTGTATTGTTAAGTGGCTGTGATAGTGCATTGTTGAGTCCCAAAGGACAGGTTGCAATGGAGCAACGTTCGCTGATACTGACAGCCTTCGGCTTGATGATGATCGTCGTTATTCCCGCAGTCCTGATGGCCGTGGTGTTCGCCTGGAAATATCGGGCATCGAATACCGAAGCAAAATACAGTCCAAACTGGTCACACTCGAATAAAGTGGAAGCCGTGGTATGGACTGTGCCCATCCTTATCATTCTCTTCCTTGGCGTCCTGACGTGGAAATCAACCCACGCGCTGGAACCAAGCAAACCGTTGGCTTCCAATGTGAAACCCATTGAGATTGATGTGGTGGCGCTGGACTGGAAATGGCTGTTTATCTACCCTGAACAGGGTATTGCAACCGTTAACCAGATTGCTTTCCCGGCCAACACGCCAGTGACCTTTAAGATCACTTCGAACTCCGTGATGAACTCCTTCTTCATTCCTACCCTCGGTAGCCAGATTTACGCTATGGCGGGTATGCAGACTCAGCTGAACCTGATCGCGAATGAGGCCGGCACGTTTGACGGTATCTCCTCTAACTTCAGCGGTCGCGGCTTCTCCGGCATGAAGTTCAAAGCTATCGCCACACCTGATAATGCAGCATTCGATCAGTGGGTAGCGAAAGCGAAAGAGTCTTCTAACCAGCTGATGACCATGGATGATTTCGAGAAACTGGCTGCGCCAAGCGAAAACCATCCGGTGGAGTTCTTCTCTACGGCGAATCCTGATTTGTTCAAGCAGGTTATTGGCAAATTCAAGATGAACCACGGGAATATGGCTATGTCCTCTGAGCATGAAGGCATGGACATGAACGACGCCTCTCACGCGGGAGCCGAGGAATAATACGATGTTGGGAAAATTAACCCTTGATGCTGTTCCGTACCATGAGCCGATTATCATGGTTACGGTTGCCGCCATCATTCTTGGTGGTCTGGCTGTTGCTGGAGCAATCACTTACTTCGGTAAGTGGCAATACCTGTGGACTGAATGGCTGACGTCAGTCGACCATAAAAAACTGGGTATCATGTATATCATCGTGGCTTTCGTCATGTTGCTGCGCGGCTTTGCCGATGCGGTCATGATGCGTAGCCAGCAGGTGATGGCCTCGATGGGCGATCCAGGCTTCCTGCCGCCTCATCACTACGACCAGATCTTCACCGCTCACGGCGTGATCATGATCTTCTTCGTAGCAATGCCGTTCGTTATCGGTCTGATGAACATTGCTGTTCCTTTGCAGATCGGCGCGCGCGACGTGGCCTTCCCGTTCCTGAACAACCTGAGCTTCTGGTTCACGGCTGTGGGCGTGGTGCTGGTTAACCTGTCACTGGGTGTGGGCGAGTTTGCTCAGACCGGCTGGCTGGCTTATCCACCGCTTTCCGGCGCGGAATACAGTCCGGGGGTCGGGGTCGACTACTGGATCTGGAGTCTGCAGCTCTCCGGTATCGGGACGACATTAACAGGTATTAACTTCTTCGTTACTATCCTGAGAATGCGCGCTCCGGGCATGACCATGTTCAAAATGCCTGTGTTTACCTGGGCATCCCTGTGTACTAACGTACTGATCATCGTCTCCTTCCCGGTTCTGACCGTGACGCTGGCGCTGCTGACCCTTGACCGTTATCTGGGCTTCCATTTCTTTACCAACGAAATGGGCGGCAACATGATGATGTACGTCAACCTGATTTGGGTCTGGGGACATCCGGAAGTTTATATCCTGGTTCTGCCTGTCTTCGGCGTGTTCTCCGAAGTGGTTGCAACCTTCTCGAAAAAACGCCTGTTTGGTTACACCTCGCTGGTTTGGGCAACGGTTGTTATCACCGTCCTTTCCTTCATCGTGTGGCTGCACCACTTCTTTACGATGGGTGCCGGTGCGAACGTTAACGCCTTCTTCGGTATCATGACGATGATTATCGCCATCCCGACCGGTGTTAAGATCTTCAACTGGCTGTTCACCATGTACCAGGGCCGCATTCAGATGCACTCTGCCATGCTGTGGACCGTAGGCTTCCTGGTCACCTTCTCTGTTGGTGGTATGACCGGTGTTCTGCTGGCGGTGCCGGGTGCTGACTTCGTTCTGCACAACAGTCTGTTCCTGATTGCCCACTTCCATAACGTTATTATCGGTGGTGTGGTATTCGGTTGCTTTGCTGGCGTGACTTACTGGTTCCCGAAAGCGTTCGGCTTCTGCCTGAACGAAAAATGGGGTATCCGCGCCTTCTGGTTCTGGATCATCGGTTTCTTTGTTGCCTTTATGCCGCTGTACGCGCTGGGCTTCATGGGCATGACCCGTCGTCTGAGCCAGAATATCGATCCTCAGTTCCACACTCTGCTGGTGGTTGCGGCAGTCGGTGCTGCGCTGATCGCTTGTGGCGTCCTGTGCCAGCTTACCCAGTTCTGGGTATCTGTACGTGACCGCGAGCAGCTGCGCGACCTGACCGGTGACCCGTGGGGCGGTCGTACGCTGGAGTGGGCAACCTCTTCACCACCACCGTTCTACAACTTTGCTGAAGTGCCTGTTATCCACGAGCGCGATGCGTTCTGGGAAATGAAAGAGAAAGGCGAAGCGTACAAACGTCCTGCTAAGTATGAAGAGATCCACATGCCGAAAAACAGCGGCGCGGGTCTGGTCATCGGTCTGTTCAGCATGGTGTTTGGTTTTGCCGCTATCTGGCACATCTGGTGGCTGGCTGGTCTCACCTTCCTCGGCATGATCCTTACCTGGATTATCAAGAGCTTCGACGATGACGTGGATTACTACGTTCCCGTTGCCGAGATCGAAAAAATCGAGAATCAGCACTTTGACGAAATTAGCAAAGCAGGTCTGAAAAATGTCAACTGAAACTCTGACTAAGCACCACGACGCCCATGCGGAGCATGGGCATCACGATGCAGGAGCCAATAAGCTGTTTGGCTTCTGGATCTACCTGATGAGCGACTGCATCATCTTCGCCACGCTGTTCGCGACCTATGCTGTTATGGTCAACAACACCGCTGGCGGCCCGTCAGGGAAAGATATTTTTGAATTACCGTTTGTTCTGGTTGAAACCGCCCTGCTGCTGTTCAGCTCCATTACCTACGGCTTTGCCGTTATCAGCATGGAAAAAGGGACTAAGTCTGCCGTTCTCGGCTGGCTGGGCCTGACCTTCCTGTTTGGTCTTGGCTTTATCGGGATGGAAATCTATGAGTTCCATCACCTGATTACCGAAGGCTTTGGTCCGCAGCGCAGCGGCTTCCTGTCGGCGTTCTTCACGCTGGTAGGTACGCACGGTCTGCACGTGACGTCAGGTCTGATCTGGATGCTGGTGCTGATGTATCAGGTTGCCACCAAGGGCCTGACCTCCACCAACCACACCCGCGTGATGTGCCTGAGCATGTTCTGGCACTTCCTGGACGTTGTCTGGATCTGCGTATTTACCATTGTTTATCTGCTGGGGGCCATGTAATGAGCAAGACATTAAGCGATCATGGTACCTCTCACGGTAACGTGAAGACTTATATGATCGGCTTTATTCTGTCGATCATTCTGACTGCGATTCCATTCTGGATCGTCATGGAAGGTGGCGCGTCTAAAACGACGATGCTGGCCGTGGTGGTAATTGCAGCCGTGGTACAGGTGCTGGTGCATCTTTATTACTTCCTGCACCTCAGCACGTCTACCGATCAGCGTTGGAATCTGGTGGCGATAGTGTTTTCCGCCGTCATCATTCTGATTGTCGTAGTGGGCTCTATATGGATTATGTGGAACCTCAATTACAACATGATGGTCCGTTAAAGAGTCGCCTGTGATGATTAAGCAATACCTGCAAGTAACGAAACCAGGAATTATTTTCGGGAATTTAATTTCTGTCATCGGGGGATTTCTGCTGGCTTCTAAAGGCAGCATCGACTATTCCCTGTTTCTCACCACCTTAGTCGGCGTCTCGCTGGTGGTCGCATCGGGTTGTGTTTATAACAACTTTATTGACCGCGACATCGACGTAAAAATGGAGAGAACCAGAAACCGTGTGCTGGTAAAAGGCCTCATTTCTCCGACAGTCTCTCTGGTTTATGCAACCGTTCTGGGTATTGCTGGATTCGCGTTGCTGTATCTCGGAGCAAACCCGCTGGCCATGTGGCTGGCGGTGATGGGCTTTGTGGTTTACGTCGGTATTTACAGCCTCTATATGAAGCGTAAATCCGTCTACGGCACGCTGATTGGTAGCCTTTCCGGCGCTGCGCCGCCGGTTATCGGCTACTGTGCCGTCAGCAACCAGTTCGACGCTGGCGCGCTGATCCTGCTGGCTATCTTTAGCCTGTGGCAGATGCCGCATTCCTATGCGATTGCTATCTTCCGCTTTAAAGATTACCAGGCAGCGAATATCCCGGTTCTGCCGGTGGTAAAAGGCATCTCCGTGGCGAAAAACCATATCACGCTGTATATCCTGGCGTTTATGGTTGCGACACTGATGCTGACGCTGGTGGGCTACGCGGGCTACAAATATCTGGTGGTCGCCGCCGCCGTGAGCGTATGGTGGCTGGGAATGGCGCTTTCGGGCTATAAGACGCAGAACGATCGCGTCTGGGCACGCAAGCTGTTCGTTTTCTCCATCGTCGCCATCACCGCGCTAAGCGTGATGATGTCGGTTGACTTTATGACGCCGGCCTCAAAGGATTTACTGACTTACGTCTGGTAACTTCCACCTCCTCCGAAGGGCGCGATTATCGCGCCCTTTCTTTTTGTTACCACTTCTCGTTAATAATAATTTTACCCACCTTTCCCAACGCCTTAAAATATGCTCACCAGATAAACTGAGGTAGTAATGAACGATAATAAAATGACTCCGGTCGAACTGCGTGCGACATGGGGTTTGGGAACGGTATTCTCCCTGCGTATGCTGGGCATGTTTATGGTTCTGCCCGTCCTGACCACTTACGGCATGGCATTACAGGGAGCCAGCGAAGCGCTGATAGGTCTTGCTATCGGCATCTACGGTTTGGCACAGGCCGTGTTTCAAATTCCTTTTGGTCTGCTTTCCGACCGTATCGGCCGCAAGCCGCTGATTGTCGGCGGACTACTGATTTTCGTGCTCGGCAGCGTGATTGCTGCCAGCACCAACTCTATTTGGGGTGTGATCCTGGGCCGCGCTTTACAGGGTTCCGGCGCGATTGCGGCGGCGGTAATGGCTCTGCTTTCCGACCTGACGCGCGAGCAGAACCGCACCAAAGCAATGGCCTTTATCGGTATCAGCTTCGGCGTTACCTTTGCGATTGCGATGGTGCTTGGGCCGATTGTGACCCATGCGCTTGGTCTGCATGCGCTGTTCTGGATGATTGCGCTGCTGGCGTCCAGCGGCATTGTGATCACGCTGCTGGTGGTGCCTTCCGCCTCTAACCATATGCTTAACCGCGAATCCGGCATTGTTAAGGGCAGCTTCCGCGCGGTGCTGGCCAACAGCCGCCTGGTCAAGCTGAACTTCGGCATTATGTGCCTGCATATTCTGCTGATGTCCAGCTTCGTGGCGCTGCCCGGCGAGTTCGAGCAGGCCGGCTTCCCGGCGGAGCAGCACTGGAAAGTCTATCTGGTCACCATGCTGATCGCTTTCTGCGGCGTGATCCCGTTTATTATCTATGCGGAAGTGAAGCGCCAGATGAAGCGGGTATTTATCGCCTGCGTGGCGATTATCCTGATCGCAGAAATCGTGCTCTGGGGCGCGGGCAACCACTTCTGGACGCAGGTCTTAGGCGTGCAGCTGTTCTTTATCGGCTTTAACCTGATGGAGGCGATTTTGCCTTCGCTGGTCAGTAAAGAATCGCCACCGGGCTATAAGGGCACCGCGATGGGCGTCTACTCCACCAGCCAGTTTATTGGCGTGGCGATCGGCGGTAGCCTGGGCGGCTGGCTGTATGGCCACTTCGATGCCTCCACCGTCTTTGTGGTCGGCGCTTTTATCGCCGTAGTCTGGCTGCTGGTGAGCTGCACCATGCAGGAGCCGCCGTACGTCAGCAGCCTGCGTATCGTGCTGCACGATGATATTACCGACACCGCCGCGCTGGAAAAACGCCTGAGGGCGCAGCCTGGCGTCGCCGCCGTCTTTATCGTGCCGGAAGAGCGAAGCGCCTACGTGAAGATTGACAGCAAAGTCACCAATCGCCCCGAGCTGGAAGCGCTGGTCGGCAGCTGCTGATTATCTGTTAATGGGGCCTGTCGCCCCATTATTTCCGGCCTCGCTCCCCGCCCTCCCCTCTTTGTCGCGCTGCGTAATGCCGTGATAACGCCTTTACGATGACAAAGTCTGGCGGAAGCGGTGGAATTCAGGCGGGGAAAACTGAATAAAAGGGCGATGCATCGCCCTTTTATTATTAATCGCGGAAATTTTTAAACTGGAAAGGCTGCCCCAGGTCGCCGCCGCGCACCAGCGCCATCGCGCCCTGAAGATCGTCACGGGACTTACCGGTCACGCGCACTTCTTCACCCTGCACCTGAGACTGCACTTTCAGCTTGCTGTCTTTGATCAGCTTGACGATTTTTTTCGCCACGTCAGACGGGATGCCTTTTTTCAGTTTGACTTCCACGCTCCAGCTTTTGCCGCTGTGCTCAATCTCTTCCGGCACTTCCAGCGCGCCGCCTTCAATGCTGCGCTTGAGCAGCTTTTCGCGCAGAATATCCACCAGCTGCTTCACCTGAAAATCAGACTCGCTCAGCACCTTGATCGTTTCGTTTTTCTCGTTCAGCTCATAACTGGCCGTCACGTTGCGAAAATCGAAACGGGTGGAAATTTCACGGTTGGCGTTTTCAACGGCGTTGCGCACTTCCTGCAGGTCGATTTCAGATACGATATCGAATGATGGCATGATTTTTTCTCCTGATTCTGTTGTGACAGGCATAATACCGACTTAGCATCAGTAAAAAAACCATCGGCATGGAAAGCTATAATAAGAACAGCTCTGCCAGCGCGGCCTTCGGCCCGGCAGAATTAATCCAACCCGCTGCGGAGAGGAAGAATGAAGATTACCGTATTGGGATGCGGCGCTTTAGGGCAGATCTGGCTGGCTGCGCTGGACGCTCAGGGCAATGAGGTGCAGGGGTGGCTACGCGTACCGCAGCCTTATTGCTCGGTCAACGTGGTGGATCTTGAGGGCAACATAAGTAACAAAACCTTTATTGCCAACGACCCTGCTTTTTTAGCGGAAAGCGACCTGCTGCTGGTAACGCTGAAAGCGTGGCAGGTATCCGAAGCGGTAAAAAATTTGCGGTTTATTCTGCGTGAAGACTGCCCGATCCTGCTGCTGCATAATGGCATGGGCACGCTTGACGAGCTTAAAATGCTCACGCAGCCGCTGCTGCGCGGGATCACGACCCATGCGGCAAAGCGCGACGGCACCATGGTTATCCATGTTGCTTCCGGCATTACCCACATAGGCCCGACTTCTCCGGACGGCGCCATGCTCAGCAGGCTGGCAGAAACGCTGCAACAGGCGCTGCCGGACGTCGCCTGGCATAACAATGTCTCCTCCGCCGCCTGGCAAAAGCTGGCCGTAAACTGCGTGATCAATCCGCTGACGGTTCAGTATGACTGCACCAACGGCGAGCTGCTTAACCATCCGCAGGAGGTGGCCCTGCTCTGCGATGAAGTGGCGATGGTTATGGAGCGTGAAGGTGAACATACCTCTCGCGAGGCGCTGCTGGACTACGTGAAAGAGATTATTACCGCGACCGCCGCCAATACCTCTTCCATGCTGCAGGATATCCGCGCGCAGCGGCGTACGGAGATTGACTATATTACCGGCTACGTTATCCGTCGTGCGCGGGCGCAGGGGCTGACCACGCCGGAAAACAGCCGACTTTATGAAATGATTAAGCGTAAGGAACAAGATTATGAGCGCGAGCGTACTGGTTTGCCTGGCACCTGGCAGTGAAGAAACCGAAGCCGTTACCACTATCGATCTGCTGGTGCGCGCGGGCTTCACGGTCACTACCGCCAGCGTAACGGATGACGGCAGCAAAGAAATCCGCTGTTCGCGCGGCGTACGGCTGTTAACCGATGCCACGCTGGTTGAGGTAGCCGACAACGATTTTGCCGCCATCGTGCTGCCCGGCGGCCTGAAAGGCGCGGAAGCCTTTCGCGACAGCCCGCTGCTGGTGGAAACGGTGCGGCAGTTTCACCAGTCCGGCCGTATTGTCGCGGCGATCTGCGCAGCGGCCGGCACGGTGCTGGTGCCGCATAAGCTGTTTCCGATTGCCAATATGACCGGCTTTCCCGGCCTCAAGGAGACTATTCCCGAAAGCCAGTGGATGGATAAACGCGTGGTTTGGGATCGCCGCTTCAATCTGCTCACCAGCCAGGCGCCCGGCACCGCGATCGACTTTGCCCTGAAGCTGATCGATCTGTTGGCAGGTAAAGAGAAAGCGCATGAGGTGGCGCAGCAGCTGGTGCCGGCGGCGGGTATTTTTGACTATCGGGAATGGGTGGAATAGATCCGGCCTGCGCGACTACCCGTTTGAGCGGCGTCGCTGACGGGCAAAGGCCTGCTGGCGACAGAGAAGCAGCCAGGCCAGCGCTTTAGCCGGTAACCTGTTGCGAACAAAAGCGGAGTTAAGAGATAAAAAAGGCGCTGAAGCCAGCGCCTTTTACCTTTCCGCTTACGGACGGTAAACCTTAACGTTTTTAAAGCCCTGCTCGTGTAAATAGAGCGCCTGCAAACGGCTCATTACGCCCCGATCGCAGTAAAGCAGCCAGGTTTTGCTCTGATCCAGATCGCCGAACTGGGTGCTGAGTTTATAGAACGGCATGCCTTTTACCTCAACGCCTTCCAGCTCCAGCGGCTTGTCATCCTGCTCGTCAGGCGAGCGGATATCCAGCACCACGTCGTTGTCGCCAAACGACACCACGGTTTCGACTTCCACCACTTCCTGCTCGGTCTCTTCCGCAATCTGACGGATATCGACATTGGTGGCTTCTTCGATAGCTTTCTCCAGCACGGCAAAATCAAAGTTCTGCTCTTCCGCTTCGATTTTCGCCTTTACCGCTTTTACCGTTGGGCTTTTCGAGATCACGCCGCAATACTCCGGCATGGTACGGGCAAAATCTTCCGTGCCGATATGGCGCGCCAGCTTGATGATGTGCTCTTTGTCATGCGAAATCAGCGGGCGCAGGATCAGCGTATCGGAAGCGTTGTCGATCAGCCGCAGGTTAGTCAGCGTCTGGCTGGAGACCTGGCCCAGCGCTTCGCCGGTCACCAGCGCCTGCACGCCGTAGCGCTCGGCGATAGTCGAGGCCGCACGCACCATCATGCGTTTCAGCACCACGCCCATCTGGCCGTCGTCCACTTTTTCCAGGATCTCGCCAACCACCGGTTCGAAGTTGATAGCCACGAAGCGCACCTTGTGCGAGCGGCCAAAACGGTTCCACAGGTAATGCGCCACCTGACGCACGCCGATTTCATGCGCCGCGCCGCCAAGGTTAAAGAAGCAGTAGTGCACGCGGCAGCCGCGACGCATCAGCATATAGCTGGACACGCCGGAGTCGAAGCCGCCGGAGATCAGCGACAGCACGTCTTCCTGGCTGCCGATAGGGAAACCGCCGATGCCTTCATAGCGTCCGGTGATCAGCAGCAAGCGATCGTCTTCGATCTCCAGGTTGACCGTGACCTGCGGATGGTTCAGCTTGACCTGCGCGCTCTGGACGTGCTGATTCAGCCCGCCGCCTACATAGCGCTCAACGTCCTGCGAGCTGAACTCATGCTTGCCGCGACGCTTGACGCGTACGGAGAAGGTTTTGCCTTCGATACGCTCGCGGTTCATCGCCAGCGTCTGCTCAAAAATGTTGTGCAGATCGGTATAGCCGCGCTCTTCGACTTCCAGCACGTGATGAATACCGGGAATGCGCGACAGTTCGTCAATAATATAGCCGCGCTGGCTTTCGTTTTTGGAACGGACTTCGATATGGTCCCAGTGGCGCACCACGGCCAGCGTCTCGTCGCACTGTTTCAATACGTTACGAATGTTCGTCGTTAACATTTTGATAAAACGCAGGCGAACGGACTGGCTTTTAATGGTGATTTCAGGGAATAATTTAATGATAAACTTCATGGTGGCACGGGCTCAACGGGCAATTAAGTGCTGAAATGGAGCGCACTTAGCTGGTAAAATCAGAGAATTGCAAAGTAGCTTACGCCCTTCACATCCAGGGGAGATGAGTGTATCACATCTGCCCGGCGACTGCTTCTTCAACAGCGCCCGGAATCATTATTTTGCTAATCAATTTGAGTCGGCTACCATGAGTGACCTGACAGACTAAAACATCACCGAGCAACCGTTATTATGCCGAAAAAAGCCGAACAGCCCGCCAGTTTTGAAACCTCGCTTGCCCAGCTGGAGCAAATTGTCTCCCGTCTTGAAAGCGGCGAGCTGCCGCTGGAAGAGGCGCTCAACGAATTTGAACGCGGCGTGCAGCTGGCGCGAGCGGGCCAGCAGAAACTGCAGCAGGCGGAACAGCGTGTGCAAATCCTGCTTAACGACGACAAAAATGGCGACCTTCAGCCCTTCACGCCGGAAAACGACTGATGGATTTTAGCGCTCTTCTTACCGCGCATCACGCGCGCGTCAACCTGGCTTTACAACGCTTTATTACCGCGCTGCCCTTTCAGCAGTCTCCGCTGGTGAATGCCATGGAGTACGGCGCGCTGCTCGGCGGCAAGCGCCTGCGCCCGTTTCTGGTGTATGCTACCGGCAAAATGCTTCATGCTGACGATGCCGCGCTGGATGCGCCCGCTGCGGCGGTCGAGTGCATTCATGCCTACTCGCTGATCCATGACGATCTGCCTGCGATGGACGATGACAGCCTGCGTCGCGGCCAGCCGACCTGCCATATTAAATTCAGCGAAGATACGGCTATTTTGGCCGGTGACGCGCTACAAACGCTGGCCTTCACTATACTTGCCGATACGCCTTTGCCTGGCGTAACGGCAGAGTACCGTATTGCGATGATTTCCGAGCTGGCGCAGGCCAGCGGCGTTGCGGGCATGTGTGGCGGCCAGGCGCTGGATCTGGCGGCGGAAGGCCAGCAGGTCGGTCTGCGCGAGCTTGAGCAAATTCACCGTTATAAAACCGGCGCGCTGATCCGTTGCGCGGTTCGCCTGGGCGCTTTGACCGCCGGCGACAGAGGACGCGACGCGCTGCCCGCGCTCGATCGCTATGCCGAAGCCATCGGCCTGGCGTTTCAGGTGCAGGACGATATTCTGGATGTGGTGGGCGACACCGCCATCATCGGCAAACGGCAGGGAGCCGATCAGCAGTTAGGAAAAAGTACCTACCCGGCGTTGATGGGACTTGAGCGCGCGCGGGCAAAAGCGTGGGAGCTCTGTCAGGAGTCGCTCAGCGCACTGGAAATACTTGCCGCGCAAGGCTTTGACACAGCATCACTACAGCTGCTTGCAAGTTACATAATTGAACGCAATAAATAACTTTCACAATGAGTCTCTGATGAGTTTTGATACTGCAAAATATCCAACGCTGGCGCAGGCCGCTTCGGTACAAGAACTACGTTCGCTTCCTAAAGAGAGCCTGCCAAAACTCTGTGATGAGCTACGACAGTATTTACTCGACAGCGTCAGCCGCTCCAGCGGCCACTTTGCCTCCGGACTGGGCGTGGTAGAGCTGACCGTTGCCCTGCACTATGTCTATAACACGCCTTTTGATCATTTGATTTGGGACGTGGGTCACCAGGCCTATCCGCATAAAATTCTGACCGGCCGCCGCGATCGTATTGGCACTATCCGTCAGAAAAACGGCCTGCATCCGTTCCCATGGCGCGACGAAAGCGAATATGACGTGCTGAACGTCGGCCACTCCAGTACTTCGATCAGCGCCGGACTGGGCATGGCCGTTGCCGCAGAGAAAGAAGGCAAAGGCCGCCGCACCGCCTGCGTGATCGGCGACGGCGCCATCACGGCGGGCATGGCGTTCGAGGCGATGAACCACGCGGGCGATATCAAATCCGATCTGCTGGTCGTGCTGAACGACAACGAGATGTCGATTTCGGAAAACGTCGGCGCGCTGAACAACCGCCTGGCGCAAATCCTTTCCGGTAAAACCTACTCGAAGCTGCGCGAAGGCGGCAAAAAAGTGCTGACCGGCCTGCCGCCGATCAAAGAGCTGGTCAGACGCACCGAAGAGCATCTGAAAGGTATGGTGGTGCCCGGCACGCTGTTTGAAGAGCTGGGCTTTAACTATATTGGCCCGGTCGACGGCCACGACGTGCTGACGCTGGTGCAGACGCTGAAAAACATGCGCGATCTGAAAGGCCCGCAGTTCCTGCATATCATGACCAAAAAAGGCAAAGGCTACGCCCCTGCGGAGAAAGATCCGATTAGCTGGCACGCCGTACCGAAATTCGATCCGGCCAGCGGCCTGCTGCCGAAAGCGATCGAAGGTCTGCCGAGCTACTCGAAGATTTTCGGCCAGTGGCTGAGCGAAACCGCCGCCGATGACAACAAGCTGATGGCCGTTACGCCTGCCATGCGTGAAGGCTCCGGCATGGTCAGCTTTTCGCGCGACTATCCGGCGCAATATTTTGACGTGGCGATTGCCGAACAGCACGCCGTCACCTTTGCCGCCGGACTGGCGATTGGCGGCTATAAGCCCGTGGTCGCCATTTACTCGACGTTTTTGCAGCGCGCCTACGATCAGCTGATCCACGACGTAGCGATCCAGAAGCTGCCGGTGCTGTTTGCTATCGATCGCGGCGGCATCGTTGGCGCGGACGGTCAGACGCACCAGGGCGCTTTTGATATCTCGTTCCTGCGCTGCATTCCGAATATGGTGATCATGACGCCAAGCGACGAGAACGAATGCCGTCAGATGCTCTATACCGGCTATCACTATAGCGCTGGCCCAAGCGCGGTACGCTATCCTCGCGGCACCGGAACCGGCGCGGAGCTGCAGCCGTTGCAGTCGCTGCCGCTGGGCAAAGGCGTGGTGAAACGCGAAGGCGAGAAGCTGGCAATCCTGAACTTCGGCACGCTGCTGCCGGAAGCCGCCGCCGTCGCGGAATCGCTGAACGCCACGCTGGTGGATATGCGCTTTGTGAAACCGCTGGACGAGGCGCTGATCGTTGAGCTGGCCGCCAGCCACGAGGCGCTGATCACGCTGGAAGAAGGCGCGATTAAAGGCGGCGCGGGCAGCGGCGTGATTGAAGCGCTGATGGCGAAACGCGTGCTGGTGCCGGTGCTGAATATCGGCCTGCCGGATGAGTTTATTCCGCAGGGCACCCAGGAAGAGATCCGCCACGATTATCAGCTGGACGCCGAAGGCATCGAACAGCAGATTAAGCGCTGGCTGGCGCTGTAATACCGCACGAGGCTCCCCTTCCGGGGAGCCTGTACCTGCTATGCTTAGGCCTTTGCGCCTTTTTAACATCAGCAGGAGCACGCATGAAAACCCTTCCGTTAGGCAATACCGATCTCACCGTTTCCCGTTTGTGCCTGGGCTGTATGACCTATGGCGAACCCCAACGCGGCCGCCACGCCTGGACACTGCCTGAAGAGAGCAGCCGCCCGCTGATCAAACAGGCGCTGGACGCGGGCATTAACTTCTTCGATACCGCCAACAGCTATTCCGACGGCAGCAGCGAAGAGATTGTGGGCCGCGCATTGAAAGACTACGCGCGCCGCGAAGATATCGTGCTGGCGACCAAAGTCTACTTTCCGATGAGTAATCTTGCCGGCGGCCTTTCACGCGCCAGCATTATGCAGTCCATTGATGACAGTCTGACGCGCCTGGGCACCGACTACGTGGATTTATTGCAGATCCACCGCTGGGATTACAACACGCCGCTGGAAGAGACGCTGGAGGCGCTGCACGACGTGGTGAAGGCCGGGAAAGCGCGCTATATCGGCGCGTCTTCTATGTATGCCTGGCAGTTCGCCAAGGCGCTCTACACGGCGGATCGTCACGGCTGGACAAGGTTTGTCAGCATGCAGGATCAGTACAATCTGATCCAACGTGAGGAGGAGCGCGAAATGCACCCGCTCTGCCAGGCAGAAAATATCGCCGTGCTGCCGTGGAGCCCGCTGGCGCGCGGTCGCCTGACCCGTCCGTGGGGTGAAACCACCGCGCGCACCGCTTCCGACGAATACGGCAGCACGCTGTATGCCAGAAGCGAAGAGAACGACGGCGCGATTGCGCAGCGCGTGGCGGCTATTGCCGAAGCTCGCGGTGTGAGCCGTGCGCAGATAGCGCTGGCATGGCTGTTGGCAAAACCGGTGGTCACGTCGCCGATTATCGGCGCTTCACGCGCAGAGCAGCTGGCCGATCTGGTAAAAGCAGTGGATATTGAGCTGACGCAGGAAGAGATCGCGGAACTGGAAAGCGTTTATCAGCCGCATCACGTGGTGGGATTTGAATAAGCCGCGCCGCTGTTGCGCCAGGACTAAAGCATAAAGCAAAGAGGCCAGCTATGCTGGCCTCCTTTTTACACGGCTCGCTACAGCGCCAGATGGTGCCCGGCATAATAGAGAATACCGGCGGAAATAATGCCGGCGACAATATCATCTATCATAATGCCCATGCCCCCGTGGACGTTGCGGTCAAACCAGCGGATCGGCCACGGCTTCCACATATCCAGGATGCGGAAAATCACGAATCCGGCCAGCACCCACTGCCAGCTGTTCACCGGGATCGCCATCAGCGTGATCCACATACCGATAAACTCGTCCCAGACGATGCTGCCGTGGTCGTGCAGGCCCATATCTTTCGCGGTGCGATGGCAGAGATAAACGCCGATGCAGATGCCGAACATCACCAGCAGAGAGTAGATATCCGGCGGCAGAAACGACATCAGATACCAGAAAGGAATAGCCGCCAGCGATCCCATGGTGCCGGGCACCACCGGACTTAATCCGCTGCCAAAACCGGTTGCCAGCAGGTGCCAGGGATTGCTCATCTTCAGGCGTTTTTTCGCCTCGTGCTTATCCAAAGTGATCAAATCCTTTCAGTTTGCGCTCGACGGGCCGGTTGTTTTCCAGTAGCACCAGCCCTTCTGACTGCGGCGCCAGCTGACCTACACAGGTAAAAGGCACGCCATAATGCCCCAGCGCCACGTCCAGCGCGCCGCGATTGATTTCCGGGACGGTAAAGCAGAGTTCGTAGTCTTCACCGCCGCTCAGCGCCCAGCTGATTGCCTGCTCCGGGTCAAAATGGCTTTTCATCACCCCGGAAAGCGGCAGCGCATCCAGATGCAGACGAGCGCCGCAGCCGCTGGCTTTCAGGATATGCCCCAAATCGGAGATCAGCCCGTCGGAGATATCGATAGCGGCGCTGGCCAGGTCGCGCAGCGCCTGCCCTTGCAGAATGCGCGGCATCGGGCGCAAGTGGCGTTTGATTAAGGCTTCATGCGCGGCGGGATCGTTAATTTTGATATGGTGCTGCAACAGCGCCAGGCCTGCCGCGCTGTCGCCCAGCGTGCCGGTAACGTAAATCCAGTCGCCGGGCTTTGCGCCAGACCGCTTCAACGCCCTGCCCTGCGGCACCAGGCCGTGAATGCTCAGCGTCATGCTCAGCGGGCCGCGCGTGGTATCGCCGCCGATCAGCTGCATATTGTAATAATCCAGCAGTTCGAACAGGCTGTCGCTGAACTCTTTCAGCCAGGCTTCGTTTACCTCGGGCAGCGTCAGCGCCAGCGTCAGCCAGGCGGGATCGGCGCCCATTGCCGCCAAATCGCTGAGATTGACCGCCAGCGCTTTATAACCGAGATCGGCGGGATGGATGTCACGCAGAAAGTGTACGCCCGCTACCAGCGTATCGGTGCTGATCGCCAGCGTCTGTTTTTCGGGCAGGTTAAGCAGGGCGCAGTCATCGCCAATGCCTTTTTCCACATCACGACGAGAGCTAGTTATGCGATCAAAATAGCGCGTGATAAGTTCAAATTCGCCACATGCCATAATGCTTTCCAGCAGAAAAAAGGAAGAAGGCCGGATAAGACCGGCCTGAGAGGATTACTTCTTGTTGGGGCGGATATGCGGAGCGGCTTTATCCAGCACGCCGTTAACGAACTTGTGGCTGTCTTCAGCGCCAAACACTTTCGCCAGCTCAATCCCCTCGTTAATAGCCACTTTGTAGGGAACGTCGGAGCGCTTGCTCAGCTCGTACAGCGAAATGCGCAGAATCGCCTTCTCCACCTGACCCAGCTCTTCCAGCTGGCGGGAAAGGTAAGGCTTCATCAGGCCGTCAAGGTACGCGCTGTTGGTCGCAACGCCGCCCAGCAGCTCGCGGAAATAGCTGATATCAACGTCTTTGACGTCTTGCTCCGCCAGAAACTGGTATTCGACATCAGAGATGTCGTTCTTTGACAACTGCCAGGAGTAAAGCGCCTGGACAGCACATTCACGGGCGCGGCGACGAGCAGCAGGTTTCACAAAATTCCCCTTAAAATCAGGCTTTGATGGCTTTCAATACGTTAATCATTTCAAGTGCGGTCAGAGCGGCTTCCGCCCCTTTGTTACCCGCTTTGGTTCCGGCGCGCTCAATGGCCTGCTCGATGTTTTCCGTCGTCAGAACACCAAAGGCAACCGGAATATCGCTGTTCATAGCGACGCTGGCCAGGCCAGAACTGGCTTCGCCAGCAACATATTCGAAGTGGGCGGTGCCACCGCGGATCACGGTGCCCAGCGCCACAACCGCGTCGTATTTGCCGGCGTTCGCCAGCGCACGCGCCGTCATTGGCATTTCATAGGCGCCCGGCACCCAGATAACGGTGATGTTTTCATCTTTTACCTGGCCGATACGCTTCAGCGCATCAAGGGCACCGCTCAGCAGGCTGTCGTTGATAAAATTGTTGAAACGCGCAATAACAATGGCCACGCGCGCGTCAGGAGTAGCAACAGCAGCTTCAATAACGTTCATAATCTTCCTTTCAGGGTTTGTTATGGCCCCGCAGGGGGGCGGATTCTATCACACTCTTTAACGCTCTGCTTCCGCTTTTCTGCAGAGCGCTATCGCGGCGTCAGCGTCAGGCGCAAATCTGGCCCAACCTGACGACTATCGCTGAATATAAACGTCGGCGCTTCAGCAAGTTGTGCTAAAGCGGGCAGATGGCACAAACCGCGTGCCGCATCGCCCAATAATTTCGGCGCAAGATAAACGATCAGCTCATCAACCACGCCCGCGCTCAGCAGCGCACCGGAAAGCGCAGCGCCTGCTTCTACCCAGACGCTGTTGATCTGGCGGCGTCCCAGCAGCATCAGCAGGGAAACCAGATCGGTTTGCCCATTGAGGCGCGGCACGCAAAATTGTTGCACGTTATCCGGCCAGCTTAGCCCGTCGGGCTGCTGACGCGCCAGCCAGGTTTCCCCCGGCTGGGAAATCAGCCGATGCTGCGGCGTAACGCGATTGTGGCTGTCGATAACCACTCTGACCGGCTGGCGTAAATCCTGCTGCGCATAGATTGCGCGCACGTCCTGGTTCAGCTCGTCCCAGCGCACGGTCAGCGAGGGATCGTCCGCCCGCACCGTCGCGCTGGTGGTCAGGATCGCGGCGCTTTGCGCCCGCAGGCGCTGCACGTCGCGTCGCGCCTCTGGCGAGGTGATCCACTGGCTTTCGCCGCTTGCCATTGCCGTACGGCCATCCAGCGACGCGCCCAGCTTCAGCTGCACCCAGGGAAAGCCGGTGCGCATCCGCTTCAGAAAGCCGCGATTCAGCGCTTCCGCTTCCTGCATCATCAGCCCGTGGCTGACCTCGATACCGGCCTGCTGCAAGCGGTAAAGGCCGCGCCCCGCCACTTCCGGGTTGGGATCCTGCATGGCGGCGACGACTCGGGCTACGCCTGCGGCAATCAACGCCTCACAGCATGGCGGCGTGCGGCCATGGTGGCTACAGGGCTCCAGCGTGACGTAAGCCGTCGCGCCGCGCGCCTTTTCGCCAGCCATACGCAGAGCGTGAACTTCAGCATGGGGTTCGCCTGCGCGAAAATGGTAGCCTTCGCCGACAATCTCCCCGTCGCGTACAATAACGCAGCCTACGTTCGGATTGGGCGTTGTGGTAAAGCGTCCGCGCCTGGCCAGTTCAAGCGCGCGGGCCATATAGATTTCATCCATGCCTTAATCCTGTAAGCGGGCGATCTCTTCGCCGAATTCGCGGATATCTTCAAAGCTGCGGTAAACCGAGGCGAAGCGAATATAGGCCACCTTATCCAGCTTTTTCAGCTCGTCCATCACCAGATTGCCGATCATCTTGCTGGGTACTTCCCGTTCGCCGGTGGAGCGCAGCTTGCTTTTGATATGGCTGACGGCGTTTTCAACGTCGTCCGAGCTGACCGGCCGCTTCTCCAGCGCCTTCATGATGCCGCTGCACAGCTTGTCTTCATTGAAGGGCTCACGGATATCATTGCTTTTCACCACGCGCGGCATCACCAGCTCGGCCACTTCAAAAGTGGTGAAGCGTTCATGGCACACCAGGCACTGACGGCGACGGCGCACCGAGGTTCCTTCCCCCACAAGGCGGGAATCGATAACTTTGGTATCCACAGCAGAACAGAACGGGCAATGCATGATAATTCCTGGATCCTGGAAAAGTGAACACAGTGTAGCGCGAAGTGGCGAGCAACAAAATATCGGGTTGCCCTTCTTTCCCCCGCCGAATCGCTTTGTCTGGCATCTGACCAGGTATCTCCTCGTTCTTCCGCTATAATGAGAGAACGCTCAGGCGTAACTTTTTTAAAAACAAGGATTAGCCGGAGGAAATATGGGTTTATTTAACTTTGTAAAAGAAGCTGGCGAGAAGCTGTGGGATTCCGTAAGCGGCGCTGGTGAAGACCAGAGCGCGAAGCTGAAAGAATATATCCACAAGCTGGGCCTGCCGGGCAGCGACAAGGTGGACGTTAAGGTGGATGGCGATAAGGCCAGCATCAGCGGCGACAGCATTTCGCAAGAGCTGAAGGAAAAAATCCTGGTAGCGGCCGGTAACGTAGCCGGTATCACCCACGTTGAGGATAACGTGAAGGTGGCTGAAACCGCGACCGAAGCAAAATTCTATACGGTGAAGAAAGGCGACACGCTGAGCGCTATCTCGAAAGAAGTGTATGGCGATCCGAACAAGTACAATCAAATCTTTGAGGCTAACAAGCCGATGCTCTCCGATCCGAACAAGATCTATCCGGGTCAGACCTTACGCATTCCTCAGTAGGCAATTATGGCCGGATACCTGAAAAAGGCCTCGCTGCTGCCGCTGGTTGTTTTGCTGGCAAGCTGCGCCTCACCGCAGCAGCCGCAGATCAACAAGCTGCATAACCAGGTGGGCAAGCTCAACAATGAGATGCAGCAGCTTACCGAGCAGGCAACGGCGCTGACGCGGCAGAATATGCTTAACGGCAATTCTACCCAGGGCGCCTGGCTGCTGCCGGCCACCAATACGGCCGTGCCGCTGCAAAGCCAGCTGGGCGAGGTGAAGCTGTCGCTGAGCCATATAGAAAATGAAGCCAACGGCACGCGGGCGATGCTGCATATTCGCTCTGCCGGCGACAACAATCTGCCTGCGTTCAGCGCAACGGTAGAATGGGGCGAGCTGGATCCGACTACCGGCAAACCGCTACAGGTAAACAGCCAGAGCCAGACCTTCAGCGTGGCGGCCTCGTTGCTGCCTCGTAGCGAAGTCACGGTGCCGCTGCGCCTGAGCAATCTGCCGCCGGAACAGCTGGGCTATGTCCGGGTTCATGACGTTGTGGCCCAGACGAAACCATAAAAAAAGCGCCGCAGATGCGGCGCTTTTTATTTAACAGCGGAAAGCTTAAGGCAGAATCGAAGGCTGATCGGCGCCCTCTTTCTCCACTTTCTGCTGCAGCAGATGCTCGCGTTTCATCCCCAGTTTCAGCGCCAGCGCCGAAGCCACGTAGATAGATGAAATTGTCCCGATGGACACGCCGATTAGCATGGTCAGCGAGAAGCCTTCCAGCAGCGCGCCGCCAAAGATAAACAGCATCAGCACCACCACCAGCGTGGTGGCGGAGGTCATAATGGTACGGCTCAGCGTCTGCGTCAGCGAGACGTTGAAGATTTCGTAAGGCGTACCGCGACGGATCTTGCGGAAGTTCTCACGAATACGGTCCGATACCACGATGCTGTCGTTCAGCGAGTAACCGATAACCGACATCAGCGACGCAATAATGGTCAAATCAATCTCAATATGGAACAGAGAAAGAATGCCCATGGTGATAATCACGTCATGCGCCAGCGCCAGCACGGCGCCTAACGCCAGTCGCCACTCGAAGCGGAAACCGACGTAAACCAGGATGGCTATCAGCGCCACCAGCAGCGCCATGCCGCCGGTCTGCGCCAGATCGCTGCCCACGCTTGGGCCAACAAACTCAATGCGCTTCACGGTGCCGTTTTGCGCCGTCGCCTGATTGATAATGCTGACGACCTTGTTGCCCAGCTCCTGGCCCGCGTTGCCTTCGTGCGGCGACATACGCACCAGCACGTCGCGGCTGCTGCCGAAGTTCTGCACCTGCGGATCGGTAAAGCCCGCTTTCTCCAGCGCGCCGCGCAGGTTATCCAGCTCGGCCGGTTTCTCCAGGGTAATTTCAATCACCGTACCGCCGGTGAAATCCAGACCCCAGTTAAACCCTTTCAGGCCCATGATCGCAAATGAGGCGATCAGCAGCAGGCCGGAAAGAGTAAAGGCCAGCTTGTCCCAGCGCATAAAGTCATGGACTTTACGGCCGTAGTTCAGTTGTTCAACGCTATAGTCCTGTGCCACAACGCACTCCTCAAATAGACAGCTTGTTGATGCGTTTACCGCCGTACAGCAGGTTGACGATGGCGCGGGTACCGACAATAGCGGTAAACATAGAGGTCACTACACCGATAGCCGTGGTGATAGCGAAGCCTTTAATGGATCCCGTACCGACAGCATAAAGGATAATAGCCGTGATCAGCGTGGTGACGTTGGCGTCGATAATACTGGAGAACGCGCCGCTGTAGCCTTCATGGATCGCCTGCTGAACGGAGCGTCCGTTCTTCAGCTCTTCCTTGATACGTTCGTTAATCAGTACGTTAGCATCAACGGCGACCGCCAGCGTCAGCACGATACCGGCAATACCCGGCATGGTCAGCGTGGCGCCGGGCAGCAGAGACATAATCCCCACAATCAGCACCAGGTTTGCCACCAGCGCAGTGGTCGCAATCACGCCGAATTTACGGTAGTAAACCACCATAAACACGATAGAGGCGATCAGGCCCCACAGGCAGGCTTCCAGACCCTGAGTAATGTTTTGCGCGCCCATGGTTGGACCAATGGTGCGTTCTTCCACAATCTGGATTGGCGCAATCAGCGCGCCCGCACGCAGCAGCAGCGACAGCTGACGCGCTTCGTTTGGATTGCTGATGCCGGTGATGCGGAAGCTATTGCCCAGGCGAGACTGGATATTCGCGACGTTAATCACTTCTTCCTGCTTCGCCAGGATAGCGCGACCGTTGGCGTCTTTCTTACCGCTGTCTTTGTATTCCACAAACAGCGTTGCCATCGGCTTGCCGATATTATCCTTGGTGAAGTTGGACATGATGTTGCCGCCCGCGCTGTCCAGCGAGATGTTAACCTGTGCCTGGTTGTACTCATCCATGCTCGACGTCGAGTCAGTGATGTGATCACCGGTCAGGATCACGCGCTTGTACAGCGTTACCGGCTGGCCGTCGCGGGTATTTTTCACTTCGGAATCGCCCGGTACGCGGCCGTTGGCGGCAGCGGTAGGATCGACGGAGGTGTTAACCAGACGGAATTCCAGCGTGGCGGTCGCGCCCAGGATCTCTTTAGCACGCGCGGTATCCTGAATACCCGGCAGCTCGACCACGATGCGGTCAGCGCCCTGACGCTGCACCAGCGGTTCGGCAACGCCAAGCTGGTTCACGCGATTACGCAGGATAGTAATGTTCTGCTGAACCGCATATTCGCGCGCTTCACGCAGGCGGTCATCCGACATGACCGCACGCAGCAGGTTGCTGCCGCTGGCGTTGATCACCAGATCGCGATGGCGGCCGGTCAGATAGCTGACGGCGTCGTCACGCGCCTGTGCGTCACGGAAACGAATTTCCAGACCGTAGTTATCGGTTTTACGCACGTTGGTGTAGGGAATATTTTTGTCGCGCAGATCGCTTCTGAGGTTATCGATATTCTGCTCCTGGAGCTTGCCCAGGGCGGTATCCATATCGACTTCCATCAGGAAGTGCACGCCGCCGCGCAGATCGAGACCGAGTTTCATCGGTTCTGCGGCCAGCATACTCAGCCAGCCTGGCGTGGCTGGAGCAAGGTTGAGCGCGACAACGTAGTCTTCGCCCAGCGTTTTGATGATGGCGTCACGAGCGCGCAGCTGCACGTCGCCGTTAGCGAAGCGCGCCATGATAGCGCCGTTTTCCAGCGCAATGGATTTGCTCTGGATTTTCTCTTCTTTTAAAGCATTCTGGATCTGATTCAGCGTCTGTTCACTGGCGGCGCTTCCGCGCGCGCCGGTGATCTGAACAGCCGGATCCTCACCATACAGGTTGGGAAGCGCATAGAGCAGACCGACGATAAGCACGACGATCAGCATGATGTACTTCCACAAAGGATAACGGTTTAACACGGCAGTTCCCTTAGGGAAAACAAAAAATTACAGCGCCTTCATCGTACCTTTCGGCAGAACGGCAGCCACGAAATCACGTTTGACCACAACTTCCGTCGTCTCGTTCAGCGCGATAGCTACATAGCCGGTATCCGCCACTTTGGTTACGCGTCCGACCAGGCCGCCGGTGGTCAGCACTTCGTCACCCTTGCTGATGGAATCCATCAGTTTTTTATGCTCTTTGCTACGTTTCTGCTGTGGACGCAGGATCATGAAATAGAAGATCAGACCAAAAACCACCAGCATGATGACCAGCGAATACGGGCTTCCCTGTGCTGGCGCACCCGCAGCAGCCACTGCATCAGAAATGAACAAGCTCATTAATTTTCCCTCATTGATTAATTATCAGACGTTTAACGGCGGAACCGCTTTGCCCGTCCGCGCATAAAATTCGGTAACAAAGTGCTCTAATTTACCCTCTTCAATAGCCTTGCGTAAACCAGCCATCAGGCGCTGGTAGTAGCGCAGGTTATGAATAGTGTTAAGACGCGCACCCAGTATTTCGTTGCAACGATCCAGATGATACAAATAGGCGCGGCTATAGTTGCGACAGGTGTAGCAATCACACTCCGCATCCAGCGGCGCCGTATCATCTTTATATTTCGCGTTACGGATTTTCACCACGCCGTCAGTCACGAACAGGTGGCCGTTACGGGCATTGCGGGTAGGCATCACGCAGTCAAACATATCGATACCGCGACGTACGCCTTCAACCAGATCTTCCGGTTTGCCGACGCCCATCAGATAGCGCGGTTTGTCCTCAGGGATCTGCGGACAGACGTGCTCCAGAATACGGTGCATGTCCTCTTTCGGCTCGCCGACCGCCAGGCCGCCCACAGCGTAACCATCAAAGCCGATCTCTACCAGTCCTTTTACGGAGACATCTCGTAAATCTTCGTAAACGCCGCCCTGAATAATCCCGAACAGCGCGTTTTTATTTTCAAGCGAATCAAAGCGGTCGCGGCTGCGCTGCGCCCAACGCAGCGACATCTCCATCGAACGTTTGGCGTAATCCCAGTCGGCAGGATAAGGCGTGCATTCGTCGAAAATCATCACGATATCGGAACCGAGATCGTACTGGATCTCCATCGATTTTTCAGGATCGAGGAAGATCTTGTCGCCGTTAATCGGGTTGCGGAAATGCACGCCCGCTTCGGTGATTTTGCGAATGTCGCCCAGGCTGAACACCTGGAAACCGCCGGAGTCGGTCAGGATTGGCCCTTTCCACTGCATAAAGTCGTGCAGATCGCCATGCAGCTTCATGATCTCCTGGCCGGGACGCAGCCACAGATGGAAAGTGTTGCCGAGAATAATCTGCGCGCCGGTATCCTGCACTTCTTCCGGCGTCATGCCTTTTACGGTGCCGTAGGTGCCCACAGGCATAAAGGCCGGGGTTTCCACCACGCCGCGATCGAAAACCAGACGGCCACGGCGCGCGCGCCCATCAGTAGTATCTAATTCAAACTTCACGTTGCCTCCATCAGAGAAACAGTCTGATGCTTAAGAGTTGACCTGCGCCCTGGTCGGGCGCAGGCGTCGCAACCGGACAAAGCCGGTTATGGCATTATTTACCGACCTGCTCGTTTATCGCCTGCGGATTGCGGGTGATAAACATCGCGTCGCCATAGCTGAAGAAGCGATACTTCTCCGCCACCGCCTGCTCGTAAGCGTGCATGGTGTGACGGTAGCCCGCGAAAGCGGAAACCAGCATAATCAGCGTCGATTCCGGCAGATGGAAATTGGTGACCAGCGCATCAATAACCTGATACTCATAGCCGGGATAAATAAAAATTTTGGTGTCGTCGAAGAACGGCGCAATCAACGCGTCTTTGGCCGCCGCCGCTGCGCTCTCCAGCGAGCGCACGGAAGTTGTGCCTACGGCGACGACACGGTTGCCGCGCGCTTTGCACGCCAGCACCGCATCCACCACTTCCTGCGGAACCTCAGCATACTCGGCGTGCATAATATGATCTTCAATGCTGTCCACGCGTACCGGCTGGAACGTGCCCGCGCCGACGTGCAGCGTAACGAAAGCGGTTTCAATCCCTTTCGCCCGCAGCGCTTCCAGCATAGGTTCGTCAAAATGCAGGCCAGCAGTAGGCGCAGCCACCGCGCCGGGACGTTCGCTGTAAACAGTCTGGTAAAGCTCGCGATCCGCGTCTTCGTCAGGACGATCGATATAAGGCGGCAGCGGCATATGGCCGACGGCGTCCAGAATATCCAGCACGGCGCGTTCGTCGTCGAAATGCAGCTCAAAGAGCGCGTCGTGACGGGCAACCATCGTCGCTTTGACGCTTTCGTCGTCGCCAAGCAGCAGCTCGGCGCCCGCTTTCGGCGCTTTAGAGGCGCGAATATGGGCCAGCACGCGATGCTCGTCCAGCATCCGTTCAACCAGCACTTCGATTTTGCCGCCGCTGGCTTTACGTCCGAAAATACGCGCCGGGATCACGCGCGTATTGTTAAAAACCAGCAGGTCGCCCGGATTGAGCAAATCCAGTAAATCGGTGAACACCCCGTGGGTCAGCGCGCCGTCCGGGCCGTTAAGGCACAGCAGACGGCATCCGCTGCGCTGGGCCTGCGGATAGTGGGCAATCAAAGATTCGGGCAACTCAAAAGAAAAATCGGCAACGCGCATGGTCATTCACAGTCAGGGAAATCAGGGCGCACATTCTAGCTGAAAACCCGCCAATTCTGAACCATTCGCCGCATCTATCGGTTAAACCGTCCGCCAACGGGCGTCGATGCGCTCTGCACGCCACTATCAACGGTATCCCGACACGTCAGAAGCCGATATACTGCCGCGATGAACTTTCTCGCTCACCTTCATCTGGCGCGGCTGGCCAACAGCTCCCTGCTCGGCAACCTGATGGCTGACTTCGTGCGCGGCAATCCGCGTGACGTCTGGCCTGATAACGTTGCCGCCGGCATTTTGCTGCACCGACGCGTTGACGTCATGACCGACGCCCTGCCGGAAGTCCGGGTCGCACGCGGTTTTTTCCGCCCCGAAACCTATCGCGTATCGCCTATCGCGCTGGACGTCATCTGGGATCACTTTTTATCCCGTCATTGGGATGAGATCGTGCCGGAAACGGCCTTACCGGATTTTTTACGTCAGGCGCGGGCGGAGATCGGCCCGCACCTTGCCACCACGCCGGAGCGTTTCCAGCATCTGAATCGCTATCTGTGGACGGATCGCTGGATGGAAAAGTATGCGGAAGCGCCCTATTTGCAAAACGTGCTGACCGGGATGGCCAGCCGCCGTCCTCGCCTGGCCGCGCTGGCAGATTGCTATCAGGATTTTGTTGATAATTATCAACAGCTCGACGCTGTTTTCCGGCAGTTTTATCCGCAGATGATGGCAAAAGCCCGCCAGCAGTTACTGTAGCCACGATTGCCGCTTGCCCTTTTGCTGAAAAAGGTTATTGTTGGCGAACACATTGAATAAAAAAGCTTTTTGATAGGTAAAGCCTATCAGAGAAATCGGCGGTTATCGCTGGTTTACAACGCTATCCCGCCCCATACTGGCGGCCGTTTCCCTTAATTTATCCTTACAGGAGTGACTATGGTTCTCGTAACTCGTCAGGCCCCTGATTTCACCGCCGCAGCCGTGCTGGGCAACGGTGAAATCGTAGAAAACTTTAACTTTAAAAAACACACCGCTGGTAAAGCCACCGTTGTGTTCTTTTGGCCAATGGACTTCACTTTTGTTTGCCCTTCTGAGCTGATCGCTTTCGACAAGCGTTATGAAGAATTCCAGAAGCGCGGCGTGGAAGTGGTCGGCGTCTCTTTCGACTCCGAGTTCGTTCACAACGCATGGCGTAAGACCCCAATCGATAAAGGCGGCATCGGCGAAGTAAAATACGCGATGGTTGCGGATATCAAACGTGAAATCCAGAAAGCCTACGGCATCGAGCATCCGGATGCAGGCGTTGCGCTGCGCGGCTCTTTCCTGATCGACAAAGCCGGTGTGGTTCGCCACCAGGTTGTTAACGATCTGCCGCTGGGCCGTAACGTTGATGAAATGCTGCGTATGGTTGACGCGCTGCAGTTCCACGAAGAGCACGGCGAAGTGTGCCCGGCTCAGTGGGAAAAAGGCAAAGAAGGCATGGGCGCTTCTCCGGACGGCGTAGCGAAATACCTGTCTGAGAACGCTGGCAAGCTGTAATATCTTTTTGCAGACTGCTGAATAAAGCTCGCTTCGGCGAGCTTTTTTTATGAGGGCAATTCAGGCGGCTTAAGCTTTTGATGCGGGCGCACCAGGTTAAATATACAGCACGCCGCGGCGGGCTGTGATAGTCTGTTTACCAGTACAGTTCAAAGAGGGAAGAGAGTGCCCAAAAAAGAGCAGGCGTATTCTTCAGAAATCTGTGCCCTCATCGGCAGAGCCGTAGCAGAGCTGCTGGAAAGCGGCGAACCGGTAGGACGACATAACATCCTGATTAGACTTCAGATCCACAGCGCACAAGCTACAGACGAAAACATGAAGGCCGCTATTCAACGCGCTTTCCGATCGATACTCGACCGCTTCCATTAACCCCTTATAGTCCCTGCACAACCCCTTTTTTCAACTGTCCCAGGCAGCAGGCTTCGGCTATGGCTTTTTACCGATCTGCATAAGCCGCCTGGGATGTGGGTGAAGGTTATGCGTCGTCAGGCGTGCGGGCCACCACCACTTCCAGCGCCTGGCGGAAGATATCCAGCTGGACGACATCAGAGGTGTTTTCCAGCTTTTCAATCAGCTTCAGGATAATCGCTTTGTTCGTTACGTAGCCACCGGCTGCCGCAATTTCTCTGATCACGGCGCCGATAACTTTGGTTTCCTGAGCCAGTAAATCACCTTCTCCCTGAAAATGTTCAAGGATGCCCGGCTCTGAAGAGTGCTGCTGCATAGTATTCGCCTTTATAAAGGGCGGGATATCCCCACCTGAATTGACTCAATGTTTTTTGGTGCCGTCCGGCGGGCCTTCGCTGGTAAAAAGGTGCGTCACGTTATCCACGTCTCGAATTTCGTGCGTATAGCGATTGTTACCAGTCTTTATATTATTTCTGACATCGATAATAGCCTGTTTGCAGGCACGGTGCCTGGCAGCGCTTTTTTCCACGGCGGCCATCGCCTGCAGCTGACGGATCAGCGCGGCGTTATTGATGGTAGCATCGGTTTTTAACAGCACCAGTACGGCCTCACCCAGCACTATATCAATCAGTTTTTCATCGTCATTTCTGTACATACCAGCTTCTCTGTATCAGTGATGTGGGCACATAAATAGCCACAGTTCCCGGAAGTAACCCTGGGAGGCAGCAGGTTTGCCAACCACCGCCGATCAAAGGGCCAGGCGGGAAAGCAGGCCGGGCCGAGCAGAAAAGTTAGGACGTCTGGTAATCATCATCCAGGCTTTGAAACTCAGTCCTCACGGCCAAACAACATGCCTATCAGCTCGTGATAATGCTTTTCCTGTTCCGCATCGGAGGCCAGTTCAAGCCGCCTCAGCAGTTTAGAACAGATCGCCTTGCGGTTAATATTTTTACCCGAACGCAGAATCTCCACCACGATCTGCCCCAACGTTTCCTGTTGAGAGGGCATCATCGCTTCACTGAAGTAGCGACTGATATCACCTTCAGTTTTCGGGTTAAATCCATCCTGACGCATACAGCCCCCTTCAGTTGGTAGGTTAAAACGTGTTTAAATAATTCTGCGCTTAAGTTAACCAGTTTCGGCAAATGTGTACAGCTATTTTGAAGTTGTACAAGCCGATTTCTTGTAGCAAAAAGTGCGGCCCGCAGTGTAATACTCTGTCAGCCTGTTTTTTGAGAGGGATATTCAGGTGTTATAGCAGGTGAAGCTGCGTTTTTCGCTCCCTACAGATTGAATAGTCACCAGGATGCTTTTGGCAGCACGAATCTTTAAGGATGTATGGATGTACAAGTTTTTCTCCGCGGCCGTGCTTTTTGCTGGCCTCACGGCTTTTTTTAGCCAGCCCGTACAGGCGGACTACGTGCTGGAAAAGGTAGTGGAAGTCAGCCGACATGGCGTTCGCCCGCCTTCGCCGGATAACCGACGAGCTATTGAAAACGGTTCGGCCCGGCGCTGGCCCGACTGGCTGACCGCAGACGGTAACCTGACCGGTCACGGCTATACGGCAGCCTGGCTGAAAGGACGTTACGAGAGCAGTTACTATCGTGAAGCGGGCCTGCTGGGCGAAGGCTGCCCGAAGGAACGGGATTTTCACCTGATAGCCAGTCCGATGCAGCGTACCCGGGCCACAGCGCAGGTGTTAGCCGAGGCGGCTTTTCCGGGCTGCGACATTGCGGCACATGTCATGGCGGCCTCGCTGTTTCAGCTTCCCAACGAGAAAGTCAGCCAGGAGCAGGCCGCGACGCATCGTCAGGAAGCGCTACGCGCGATGGGCGGCAGCCTGGCAGACGCGCAGCGGCGGCTGCAACCGCAAATCGACGCGTTAAAAAAAGCCGTCTGTCAGCCCGCCCGGCCCTGCCCTGTTTTCAGCCAGCCCTGGCAGCTTGCCACCTGGTCGAACGGCACGGTCGGCATTCAGGGACTGGATACGCTGGCTGCAATGGCGGAAACGCTGCGGCTGGAATGGAGCGAAAACAAGCCACTTAGCGAAGTGGCCTTTGGCAAGGTTAATAATCAGGCGGAACTGGCCGCGCTGCTGCCGCTGCTGAGCGCTAAATATGATTACACCAACGATTTGCCCACGCTGGCCAGCCGCGGCGCTTCAGGGCTGATGAGCCAGATTGCCAGCGCGCTGCGCGCAGGCGCGACCGGAGAGAGAGCAACCGACGCGCCGCCGGACGTGCGCTGGCTGCTCTATGTCGCTCATGATATCAATATCGCCTGGCTGCGTACCCTGTTGGATTTCCGCTGGCAGCAGGCCGATTATCCGCACGGCAATATTCCGCCCGGCGGCAGTCTGGTATTCGAACGGTGGCGATACAAGGGCGAGCGTTTTATCCGCATCTATTTTCAGGCGCAAAGCCTTGCCCAGCTGCGCGAGCTTACGCCACTCGATAAGCAGCACCCTCCGCTGCTGACCGAGCTGACGTTTCCGGGATGCAGGCAAATGGCCCCAGGCACGCTGTGTCCCTGGCAGGCCGCTATGCAGCGGATAGAAAAACATATCGCCCCTTTGTAAGGGAGGGGCCGATCGCCTTTCTCTGAAGCGCTGCTTCCTTAGTTCTGGCCGAAAGCAGGATCGGCTTCGGCCCTTCACCTTCCTGACCAGACAATATTTCTGATTGTAAATCAGAAAAACCCTACTTATCATAAGGCGATATAGTTACGCTGCCCGATCGACATTCGATCGTTACGCTGAAAAATTCTTTATTAATTAACTAATTATTTGACAAGGATTCGTCAATGTTGGTTTTCAGCCATCGTTTCGCCCCGCTTTGCCTTTACAGCTTCATTTTCATAACCGCTATATTGCCGTTAAAAACACTTGCCGTAACGCCCGCTAACGAACCGCTGATTTTGCAGCGGCAAAATGCCCTGGAGCAGCAGTTGCGGCCCACAGTGCCGGACGTACGCCTTACGCCACCGGCCTCAGGTTTCAGTCGGCTGGTCTTTCCCCAGGAAAAACCCTGTTTCCCACTGAACCGGGTCGTTCTGAAGGGAACAGGCGCGTTACCGCACTGGCTGCCTTTACAGCGGATCGCCGGTCAGGCTGTTGGTCACTGTCTGGGCGGGAAAGGCATTAATCTGCTGATGAGCGCGCTGCAAAACCGCCTGATCGATCACGGCTACATCACGACTCGTGTGCTGGCGCCTTCACAGGATCTGAAAAGCGGCGAGCTGAAGCTGAGCATCCTGGCGGGAAAAATTCGTCAGGTGATGCTGACGCCGGAAAGCAACCGCTATTTCACTCTCTACAGCGCTTTCCCGGCCCACGCCGGAGACCTGCTGGATCTGCGTGATATCGAACAGGGGCTGGAAAACCTGCAACGGCTGCCTACGGTGCAGGCCAGTATGGAAATCGTTCCGGGTAAAGCACCGGGAGAAAGGACAACCTCAACTGGGGCGATAACTGGCTGCACCAGTCCACCAGCCAGCAGATTGGCAGTGAGGTGACCGGCGCGGGTGATGTACAAATGGTCGCCGGAAATAATGTGAACGTGACGGCAGGTAATATCTCCGCCAGCCAGCAGCTCAGCGTGACCGCAGGCAATGACATCAACCTTCAGCACGGCATCGATACTGAGACCTTCGATCAGCATTATAAAGCCACGGGCAGCAGTAGCTTTGGCTCCAGAACCACCACTGAAGTGCGCGATACCTTCAGCAACCAGACCGCCAGCGGCAGCTTGCTGAGCGGAGACAGCGTAAACGTGAAGGCCGGGCACGACCTGACCGTCACCGGCAGCAACGTGGTCGGTACGCAGGATGTCAGTCTTGCCGCCGGGAACGACCTGAACATTCAGGCTGCTACCACTGAGCAGCAAGAATCTCACTTCTACAGCGAGAAGAAATCGGGCCTTTCCAGCACGGGCGGCATTGGTGTGAGCATAGGGACAAACAGCCTGAAAACCACCGATGATGGCAAAACCCTGAGCAGCACGGGCAGCACCATCGGCAGCATGCAGGGTGGCGTTAATCTGACGGCCGGTAACACGCTGACCGTGAAAGGTTCAGACGTGCTGGCAGGAAAAGACATCAGCCTGAGCGGCAAGGAGGTCAGCATCCTCGCGGCGGAAAACCAGTCTTCACAAACGCATAAAACGGAGCAGAAGCAGAGCGGCCTGACGCTGGCGCTTTCCGGCACGGCGGGCTCGGCGCTTAACGCGGCGGTGACCACGGCTAAGCAGGCCAGTGAAGAGAGCGATGGCCGCGTGGCAGCGTTGCAGGGCATGAAGGCAGCGCTGAGCGGCGTGAGTGCGACCCAGGCCGCACGGCTGGACGCGGCGAAGGGGGACGACCCGGCGAACAATGCGACCGTCGGCGTCAGTGTTTCTTACGGCAGCCAGTCGTCAAAATCTGAAAGTTCACTGACACAGACCACGCAGCAGGGCAGCGGCCTGACGGCGGGCGGCAACCTGAGCATCACCGCGACAGGAAGCGGCGTGAAAGGTCAGGACGGCGATATCACCGTGCAGGGCAGCCAGCTTCAGGCCGGTAAGGATATGCAGCTGTCGGCAAACCGCGACGTGAACCTGCTGTCGGCGGAGGAAAGCAGCAGCACGCGCGCCACCAACAGCAGCAAAGGCGGCAGCGTGGGCGTGGGCATCACCGCCGGTTCGGGCGGCACCGGCTTTAACGTCTCGGCGAGCGTGAACAAAGGCAAAGGCCACGAGAACGCGGACGGCGTCAGCCATGTGGAAACCACGCTTAACGCGGGGAGCAACGTCAGTATCACCAGCGGCCGTGATACCGCCCTGACCGGTGCGCAGGTGAACGGCGAGGCGGTGAAGCTGGAGGTGGGCCGCAACCTGACGCTGACCAGCGAGCAGGACAGCGAGACCTTCGACTCGAAGCAGCAGAATGTCGGCGCGGGAGCGGGCTACACCTTCGGGGCGGGCACGGCAACGGCGAGCGTGAACGCGTCGCGGGACAAAATGAGCAGCGACTGGCGGTCGGTGACGGAGCAGACAGGTATTTTCGCCGGTCAGGGCGGCTTTGATATCACCGTTGGGGAGCATACGCAGCTGGACGGTGCGGTTATCAGCTCCACCGCCACCGCAGACAGGAACAAACTCGACACCGGCACGCTGGGCTTCAGCGATATTGAAAACCACGCGGAATACAAGGTTGAACACGCGGGCGCGGGTATCAGCACGGGTGGTTCCATCGGCAGCCAGTTCGAAGGAAACATGGCGAGCAATATCCTGGCGGGCCTGAACGGCTCGGACAGCGCCAGCTCAACCACCCACTCTGCCGTCAGCGAAGGCACCATCACTATCCGCGACCGGGAAAATCAGCAGCAGGATGTTGCAAGTCTCAGTCGTGATGTGGAAAATGCCAATCCGGGTCTTGCGCAAATCTTCGACAAGGAGAAAGAGCAGAACCGGCTGAAGGCGGCGCAGCTGATAGCGGAGATAGGGTCTCAGGTTGGCGATATCGCCAGAACCGAAGGCCAGATAGCCGGGGAAAAAGCGAAGCGTGACCCGGCAGCGCTTCAGGCGGCCAGAGAACAGCTTGCGGGTTCCGGCAAGCCGTTCACGGACGCGGACGTGGCAAAGCAGGCGTACAACAACGCGATGGCGCCGTTCGGCACGGGAAGTGCACTGCAACAGGGTATTCAGGCAGCGACGGCAGCGATACAGGGCCTGGCGGGCGGAAACGTGGGCGCGGCCATTGCCGGAGCCTCTGCGCCATACCTGGCGGAGCAAATCCATAACCTGACGGAAGGCAACCCGGAAGCAAAAGCGATGGCCCACGCGGTTGTCGGGGCGGTAGCGTCCTACGCATCCGGCAACTCGGCGCTGGCAGGCGCGGCGGGCGCGGTCAGCGGCGAGCTGATGGCCGGGCTGGTGATGAAGCAGCTGTATCCGGGTAAGGAAGTCAGCGAGCTGACGGAAACGGAGAAACAAACCATCAGTGCGCTGGGCACGCTGGCGGCAGGGCTTGCCGGAGGCGTCGCTGGTGACAGTGCGGGGAATGCTGTGGCGGGGGCGCAGGTTGGTAAGAATGCGGTTGAGAATAATTTACTCGGCGGTAGTGAAGATGCTCAGGCTGCATGGATACGCCAGCATGGAATAGACATGGCAAGTTGTGCCGATGCGCCGGGTTCTGCAAGCTGCCAGAAAGCGATGAATGAACGAGATGCTGTTGGGCTGGCACTGGCAACGGGAAGTGTAGCGTTGCTACCTGGTGGTGCTCAGGCAATGTGGGGACTGGGTGCGGGCGCGAATGCAGGTATCGGTTATTTGGCGGATGGCACGATAGATCCGGCAAACGCAGCGATAGCGGGTTGGGTGAATGTTATCAGCATGGGTAATGGCCTGGCGGGTACCGTGGGCTGGAACGCCGCAGGTGGTGCGCTGGGTAACTGGATTGATGACAAAGATCCACTGTCTGGTGCGCTCATCAATGGTGCTGGATCTGGTATCGGCTATGGCATTGGTAAAGGGCTCTCATGGGGAGTTAATGCCGGGGCAAACTGGTGGAAAGGTGGCTGGGATCCGAAGTTTAATCCTGTCCTGCAAAAGTATACTGAGATTAAAGGTGATTTTGGTATCTCAAAAGAAGTAACGCCGAGTAACCTTCCTGGCAGTTTTGGCGATATGGGAGCATCTTTTTCTTCCGAGTATGGCGGAAAAAAACTTGAACCAATCATTGAGGAGAAATTGAAATGAAACCCTTCAATGAGAATATATCAAACCTGCTGATTTTATTTTTTGCCTGTATACTGGGCATTACTGTTAGTTTCCTTTGTATAGCCTTTTCTATAGACGTTTTAGTTTGGATACTAACGGGATCTTTCAATCTTACAAAAACCGATATACTCAAAACCATTAAAATTGGGTGCGTAATTGGTACTTTTACTGGTATGATTTTTGTTATTGCCAGGTTATTTAAACTAAAAGGATTTTAGAGCGAAGATAGAATAAAACTTCATCCGCGAGAGTTGAGAGGCTGCTGTTGAGAATAATTTCCTTGGAGCCACTTCTTCCGACAACCTTAATAAGGCCGTTGAGAAAATAAAACAGGATGATAAATCTCTGGCCGCTGCAAGTGAGCTGATAAAGCTGGAAAATCGTGCCATGGCGGAGAATAAAGCCTATGCTGGAGAACCGGTAACAGGTGGAGTGCCACTGTTCCCGGGAAGTGCTCAGGTTATGTGGATGCTGGATGCCGGAGTAAAGGCAGGTGCTCAGTACGCTGAAGATGGCACGGTGAACCCGGTTAACTCTGTTGTCGCTGGCTGGGCAAACGTTATCACCATCGGAAATGGCCTGACCGGTACAGTGATCTGGAACGCTACCGGAGGAGCCTTAACGAATCAAATCAATGGCGATGATCCGCTGACAGGTGCAATAACCAATGGTGCAGGATCGGCATTGGGTTATGGAGCCAGTAAATTGATCTCTTCAGGGACAAATGCCGCTGGTAAATGGATCACTGGTGGCTGGGATCCAAAGTTCAATCCTGATCTGCTGAAATATACTGAAGTTAAAAGACAACTGGGGATATCGAACGAAATACTGCCGAGCAAAGTCCCCAGCAGCATAGGTAATATCGGAGCTTCAGTAATGTCAGAGGGAAGCGGGAAAGCAGCAGAGCAAGTGCTCAAAAAAATAGGAGATGGAAATGAAAAATGATCTTCTCAGAATTTTTCAATCCTTATTTATTTTAGCCGCCACTGTTTTGTTTATGATCGCTCTATCTGTATGTGGGAAGATTTTTTTCTCGTTACTATTATGGCTACTTGGGGATGGGTTTAGTACAACCTGGCAGGATATTGTACATGGAGTAAAAGTTGGATTTTATGGTGGCGGGATCGGAGGTATTGGCCTTGCATTACTTCACTTTTTTAAAGTAAAAGGCTTTTAACTTTTATTGAAAACATCCCGGCCAAAGCGCCGGGATTTTACCTTATAACCAGTCCGTTACCTCAGACAGGCCGCCACTCAATCGTCCCTTCCGGGATTTTACAGGGCCGCTTTTGCGGCGTGGCAATTACCCGGATAAACTCCTCAACCTGCCGTTGCTTGTGAGCCGAAAGCTTTTTACAGGCCTTACGCAGCGTGCTTACTACCTCCGGTTCGGTGGGCAGTTCCGGCGCGGGTTCACACATGCTCAGGATTAGACAGCCCGGCAAAACCCGCACCTCAACCGCCTGCCCGGTCGCAAACCCCGCCTCTTCCAGCCAGTTACCTTTGAGGTTAATGCTGGGGCACTGGCTGTAGTATGTGGTCATACCGGTTGAACGATTTTCGTGACGTATGCTGGTATATCCCACTTTCAGTTTACGTAATGCTTTGGAAATACCCGCCTCTGGCTTAATATCATGCTCAGCCATGATCAACTCCTTACTAGTTGCTTGTGGTCAGCGGCGGTAAAGGGTTGCCTCCCAATATCGCCGCGCTAAAAATCTTCTATCCACTTTTACTCTTCTTGCTTTTACCTGTTTAAATATACACCCTCCCCCGTGCAAACTCACTGAAAAGAAAATATTAAAATGCGAGGTGATTCGGAAAAATGAATTATGCTCCCCTACCCTTTCAGACTGAGACTAACCTGCAAAGCGGCAAGGATTATCAGCATTCCGCGCTATAAAGCACAGGATAAAGTTCAGGTCGGTTTCCGCACCAGTATTATAAATAACACATACCGTTAAGCCCCCTGTTTTTATCCTGCATCAGGCGAGATGGCCTGTTTAAAACTCTATATAAATCGCATTTTACATAATTAACTTTCAAGTCAGTGATTTGTGACAGCAGGATAATCGACACCCGGTAAGCATTAATGATTTCAAATAATAACAAACCATGTTATTTACGTTAATTTATATCAATGATTTGTTAAGCAATTCAGACAAAAATAATAATAACCTCAGGCAGAAATTTTAAATTTTTATGAAAAAAAACAATGCGACAGAAATAATTACCGGTACATAATTTAAATCTCATTCTTCCCAAATCGAATATCACCATGTTATTATGCGGTTGTTTCAGCAGACATACACGCATCTTCAATCTTATAGTATGTATGCCATCTGGCTGAATATGTAACACAGCTACACAATGTCAATTTTAAATTAAGGATGATTTATGAAAAACCTGGCTCTTGTCAGCATTGTTTTTGCAACTCTGGGTTTCAGCGCGACCGCGAATGCCGATCAACAGACCTTCAGCATCGGTTACGCACAAAGCAAAGTGCAGGATTTTAAAAATATCAGAGGCGTTAATCTGAAATACCGTTACGAGTGGGATTCACCGTTTGGTATTATCGGCTCCTTTACTTATATGAGCGGTAAAGAAAGTGAATCTTACCGCACAATTTATGAGAAACTTGATGCGCAGACTAAGCTAAAATATTATTCTTTAGCCGCAGGCCCAACCTATCGCTTTAATGAATACATCAGCGCGTATGGTCTTCTTGGAATAAATTATAATAAAGTAAATTATAATGAACGCTGGGTTAATACTGGGTATAGCAGCAGCTCTTATGATGAATCACAAAACAAAGCTTCTCTGATGTACGGCATCGGCCTGCAAATCAATCCGGTAGAGTATCTGGCCATTGATATTGGTTATGAAGGCTCTCGCCTGGACGCTGGCAATAAAAACCATTCTATCAACGGTTTTAATATTGGCATTGGCTACAGCTTTTAATCATACGAATAATAAAGCAAGTTCACCTCTTTCTCAGGCGGTGATGTAAAGCTGACAAAAAAGGAGCCACGGCACGATGCCGCAGCTCCTTTTTTACTCCGTTGTAAAAGCTTTTACGCAGACTGATGCTCAATAGCCTGCTGGCTTTCAATTGCCTGCTGGCCGTGAGTGATAGGGATACGGCGAGGTTTTTCGCTTTCAGGGATTTCCTGATACAGATCCACAGCAAGAATGCCGTCCTGCAGTTTCGCGCCGGTGACTTTTACATGCTCCGGCACCGTATAGCTAAGACGGAAGTCGGCACGGCTGATGCCACGATGCAGCCAGCCATTTTCTGCGCTTTCCGTTTCTTTCTGCTCTTCCCTCTTACCGGAAATGGTTAGCTGTCCGCCTACCGTTTCAATAGACAGCTCGCTCTCTTTCCAGCCGGGTACGCTCACCGCCAGCGCATAGCGATCTTTATCTACGCGACGAATATCATAGGCGGGCGTAGCGGCTACGGGCGTGTCGCCGGTCAGCTGGCTGAACAGCCGATCCATACGGTTGAAACGGTCTGAAAACAGCGCGTCGCTTAAGGAAGGGATCAGGGAGAAGTTGCGTACGGTCATCATCATAACCTCCTGAATACAGTCTCTATTCAAAAGCTCATTTCGGGCAGGTTCGCCGCCTGCTCGTAAGTAAAATAGGGTCGGCCGAATCTATTTCAAGCGTTGCAAATAAAATTTTTTTACCGCCTGTTTGCCATCGTCGCCCTGAGTCTGACGCATAAAAAAACCTGAGCCGGGCGTGCTGCCGGACTCAGGCTTTTTCAGGATGGCAGGCAGAAATGCTGTTCGCTTTCCGGCCTACGCCTTGATTCTTTTCTTCACCAGCGTCCAGCTGATCAGCAGCAGGGCTATCCAGCCAATACCGACGTAAAGCGATACGCGGGTATCCGGGAAGTAGCCAATCAGGCCGATAATAAAGAACAGGAACAGGATACCGACGATGGCCGTGAATATCCCGCCAGGCATGGCGAACTTCAGCTCTTTCGCCTGCGCGGGCGTCAGCGTGCGGCGGAAGCCGATCTGGGCGAAAAGGATCATAATCCATACCCAGACGGTGGCAAACGTCGCCAGCGAGGCAATCACCAGGAAGACTTTCTCCGGCATCAGGTAGTTCAGGTATACCGCAATCAGCATCGCTAACATCATCACCAGCACGGTGATCCACGGAATACCACGACGTGAGACGGTGGCGAACATTTTAGGCGCATGGCCCTGCTCCGCCATACCGTGCAGCATCCGGCCAACGCCGAAAACATCGCTGTTAATCGCCGAAAGCGAAGCCGTAATCACCACAAAGTTCAGAATGGCTGCCGCAGCGGCTATGCCCATATGCTGGAAAGTGAGGACGAACGGGCTACCGTTGGTGCCAACCTGGTTCCAGGGATAGATGGACATAATCACAAACAGCGTGCCGACATAAAACACCAGGATACGCAGCGGCACCGTGTTAATCGCACGTGGGATCGACGTGGCGGGATCTTTCGCTTCACCAGCGGTAATGCCGATAATCTCAATACCGCCATAGGCAAACATCACGATTTGCAACGACAGCACCATGCCGATAACGCCGTGCGCAAAGAAGCCGCCGTTAGTCCACAAATTGCTGATGCCGGTAGGCTGGCCGCCGTTACCGATGCCCCAGAAAATAATACCGATGCCCGCCACGATCATAATAATGATGGTGGCGACCTTGAACAGCGACAGCCAGAATTCCACCTCGCCAAACACTCTTACCGTGGCCAGGTTAATCGCGCCGATAATCAGCACCACGCTCAGCACCCACACCCAGTGTGGCACGTCGGGGAACCAGACACCCATATAGATGCCGAAAGCGGTTACGTCGGCAATGGCGACGATCAGAATTTCAAAGCAGTAGGTCCAGCCGGTGATATAGCCGGCCAGCGGCCCCAGGTAATCCTGAGCATAGCGGGAGAACGAGCTGGCCTGCGGGTTGTTCACCGACATTTCGCCCAGCGCGCGCATGATGATATAGGCGATAGCGCCGCCGATAATATAGGCGAGGATCACGCTTGGCCCGGCCATTTTCATTGCGTCAGCCGAACCGTAAAACAGACCCGTGCCGATGGCCGAACCGAGCGCCATAAAGCGGATGTGGCGGGTACTCAGTCCCTTTTTGAGCGTATTATTTTTCATCTTTCATTCTGCTTAAACTCTGTCAACTTCTCCTGCCGGAGATCGGGCAGGAGAAGGTATCACACTTTTACTGCTGGTGCGCATTCACCTGCGCGCGTCCCATAACGCGATCGCAGATGGCCACGACGACCAGTATTGCCAGCGAAGGCGGCAGCCAGGCCAGGCCCTGCTCGGCCAGCGGCAGATTGGCCGTAAATGCAGGCAACGCATCCTTAAAACCGGTGGTTTTGATAGCGTCGATAACGCCGAAAATCAGGCTCACCAGCATGGTCGGTGCGATAATACGCGTACTCTTGTTCCACCAGCGCAGCGTAAAGCTCAGCAAAATCAGCACGATGCAAGGCGGATAGATAGCCGTCAGCACGGGTATAGAGAACTGGATCAGCTGGCTCAGCCCCAGGTTGGACACCAGCATCGAGAACAGGCCCAGAATAAATACCAGCTGGCGATAGGTCAGCGGCAGATACTGCTGGAAGAACTCGGCACAGGCGCAGGTCAGGCCAACCGCCGTCACCATACAGGCAACAAAAATCAGCGCCGCCAGGAACAGGCTACCCAGGTCGCCGAAAGTATGCTGCACATAGGCGTGCAGAATAGCAGCGCCGTTGGCGTTCTGATCGACTATAGAGGCGCTGTCGGAACCCAGTTTAAACAGAGCAAGGTAAACCAGCGTCAAACCAACCCCGGCGATCAGGCCCGCGATAATGGTATAGCGCGTCAGCAGACCGGCTTCGCTGACGCCGCGAGAACGCGCCGCGTTAACGATAACGATGCCAAACACCAGCGCGCCCAGCGTATCCATCGTCAGATAGCCGTTAATAAAGCCGCTGGAGAAAGCGCCATGCTGATAAGCCTCGGTAGCCGGTGCCAGGCCGCCCGCTGGCCAGATCAGCGCGGCGATGCCCAGTACGGCCAGCGCCACGATCTTCAGCGGTGCCAGGATATGCCCGACGGTATCCAGCAGCTTGCCCGGATAAAGGGAGATACCAATGACCAGCGCGAAATAGACCAGGCTGTAAATAAACAGCGGCAGCGGGCTGTCGCCGGTCATCGGCGCAATACCCACTTCAAAAGAGACGGTCGCGGTGCGCGGCGTGGCGAACAGCGGGCCGACGGCCAGATAGCAGACGGTGGCCAGCACGATGCCCGCCGCTTTGCCAATCGGCGAGCTGAGCGCATCGATACCGCCCCCCACGCGCGCCAGCGCGACAACGGTGATAACCGGCAGGCCGACGGCGGTCAGCAAAAAGCCAAGCGCGGCGATCCAGACGTGTTCCCCGGACTGAATACCCACCATCGGCGGGAAAATAATGTTACCGGCACCCACAAACAGGGCGAATGTCATAAAGCCCAGCGCGAGGATGTCTTTAGAAGTTAAACGATTTGTCATAAGGCCCGTACTGATGTTGAGTGAAATCGCGATGTCGGTTCCGTTTCCCTGTGTGCTTTCAGCGCCCGATCTTTTGCCACGGCGGATAACTGCCTGACAGAAATACCGGCGCGTTTGCGCTATTTATGATCTTTTATACAGGGAGATAAATAAAACGGCGGTAAGTAAAACGTTTATAGCGGAGAAAGGCAATACGGGATCGAGAAAGCAGAGTGATATAGCGTAGAAATTGCTTAAGCCAGATAATCACTTCAGATTACAGGCGAGATGCCTTACATGATTTGTATTTTTTTTGAACTTCCCGGCGTTATTTTCTGCATTATTTTGCCAATGGATGCACAAAAGGCGCGTATAAACGCGCCTTTTGCATCTTTTGCCCGGCTTACCAGACCTGTTTAGCGATATCCACCACCAGGCGCAGCTTGGCCCACTGCTGCGCTTCGGTCAGGCTGTTGCCCTCTTCCGTAGAAGCAAAGCCGCACTGCGGGCTGAGGCAGATTTGATCCAGGCTGACGAACTGCGCCGCTTCCGCGATGCGCTTCTTCACCGTTTCCGGATCTTCTAATTCGCCGGTTTTGGTCGTTACCAGACCCAGTACCACCTGCTGTTTGCCCGGTTTGATAAAGCGCAGCGGCTCAAACCCGCCAGAACGCTCGTTGTCGTACTCCAGGAAGAAGGCGTCGATATTCACGGTGCCGAACAGAATTTCCGCGACCGGCTCATAGCCGCCTTCGGAAATCCAGGTCGAGCGGAAGTTACCACGGCAAACATGCAGGCCCACGGTCATATCGTCCGGCTTGCCTTCCAGCGCTTTATTCAGCACCTGAGCATAGATGTTCGCCAGCTCTTCAGGATCGTCGCCGCGCTCGCGGATTTGACGCTTTTGATCTTCCGAACACAGATAAGCCCAGACGGTATCGTCCAGCTGCAGGTAACGACAGCCGGCGTCATAAAAACCTTTAATCGCATCGCGGTAAGTCAGCGCCAGATCGTTGAAGTAATCCTTCAGATCGGGATAGACATTAGCGTCAATCACTTTACGGCCGCCGCGAAAGTGCAGCACGCTTGGGCTTGGGATAGTCATTTTAGGGATAGCGTCGCCGCTGATGCTTTTCAGGAAACGGAAATCTTCCAGCATCGGATGGTTGCCGAAGCCCAGCTTGCCGGTGACCTTTACGCCGCGGGCTTTGGTCTGCACGCCGTTGAACTGAATGCCCTGCTCCGCTTCATAGCGCTCCACGCCGTCCAGGCCGTCAAAGAAATCGAAGTGCCACCACGCGCGGCGGAACTCGCCGTCGGTGACTACTTTCAGGCCGCTGGCGCGCTGGTGCCCTACCACCTCGCGGATCGCTTTGTCTTCGATCTGGCGCAGGGCGGCGGCGTCGATTTCCCCGGCCTGAAACTGCTCGCGGGCCTGCTTGATAACGGCAGGACGCAGAAAACTTCCTACAACTTCGGCGCGGTATTGGGCTGAATCTCTTTGCATGATCGGTCACTCCTGGCCTGCGCAGCGGCGCATAATTTCATGGTGAAATAGTTACTGTTTGTTATCCTGAGACATCTGGATGTCTAAATGGCTGAATGCAAGAATGTCATGAGAAAGATTCAGCGGCAAACGAGGAAATTTCATTACCCATGAAAAAAATTCATGTTGATGGTGCTTACCCCTCCACCATCGCTCTGGCCTTTTTTAGCTGGTCGTCAGACAGCGGCAGATAGCCCGCCTGGGTGACCAGCGCCTGGCCCTGCGCCGACAGCGCCTGCCGTAAAAAAGCCTTTGTCAGCGGCTCCAGCGGCTGGCCCGGCGCTTTGTTGACATAGATATAGAGCGGACGCGCGTAGGGATAGCGGCCGCTGCGAATATTCTCTACCGAAGGCGCAATCTCGCGATCGCCGTCAAGGGCGACCGGCAGCGTTTTTACCCCGGTCATATGCGCGCCCATGCTGGCGTAGCCGATACCGTTCAGCGTGCTTGCCACCGCCTGGATCACCGCAGCGGAACCGGGATATTCGCCCACGTCGTTACGAAAATCGCCGTTGCACAGCGCCTGCTGGCGGAAGAACCCCCAGGTGCCGGAAGCGGAATTGCGGCCAAAGCGCTGCACAGGCCGCTGCGCCCATTCCTGCTGCTTAAGCTGAAGATCGCCCCAGTTGCGTACGGCAAACGTCGCGCCGCAGCGGCGGGTTACGGAGAAAATAGCGTCGAGCTGCTGAGCGTTGATGCCCTGTAGCGGATTATCCTGATTGACCACCACCACCAGCGCGTCCATCGCCACCGGCACGGCCAGCGGCGCATAGCCGTAGCGGTTCTCGAACAGCTGGCGCTCCACCGCCTGCATGGGGCGACTCATCGCGCCAAGCTGTGCGGCGCCCGCCGCCAGCGCGGTCGGCGCCGTCGACGATCCCGCAGCCTGAATCTGTACGTTAACGCCCGGATAGTGGCGGTTAAAGCTCTCCCCCCACAGCGCCATCAGCGTGCCGAGCGTATCCGAACCCACGCTGCTGAGGTTGCCCGCCAGCATCCCTTCGTTCGCGCCTGTTGCCGTGCCGCACAGCAGCAGCAGCGCCAAAAACCACTTTTTCATTTTTTTATCCGCCAGCTCAGTGAACCGCATTCTGAGCCAGTTCGTTGTTGACGATCAACCTTGCAGGCAGCGAGAAGCAGAAACAGGTTTCTTTACCCGGCTGGCTGGTAATTTCCAGACGGGCATGGTGATGGCTGAGCGCGTGTTTGACGATAGCCAGCCCCAGCCCGCTGCCGCCGGTCTGCCGCGAGCGCGCCTTATCGACGCGATAAAATCGTTCGGTCAGGCGAGGAATATGCTCGGCGGCGATGCCCGGCCCGTTGTCGCAGACCTTAAACTGCGCGCCGTGCGACGTCTTTTGCCAGCTGACGGTGATGCGCGTGCCGTCCGGCGTATGGTTGACGGCGTTATAGACGAGATTGGAAATGGCGCTGCGCAGCTGCTCATCGTTACCGAATACCCGCAGCTGTGGATCGGCGGAAAAGTGGATTTCGTGCCGCCCCTGGCTGAGCGTTTCCGCCTCGCGCTGGAGCAGCCGCAGCATCAGCGGCACATCGACTTTTTCCTGCAAATCAAGCGCGGGCGCGGCTTCGATCCGCGACAGCGTCAGCAGCTGTTTAACCAGAGCATCCATGCGGCGGGTTTGTTCCTGCATGGTATGCAGCGCCTTATTGCGCGACGGGCCTTCCAGCACCGCGTCGCTCATCATCTCCAGGTAGCCCTGAAGCACGGTAAGCGGCGTGCGCAGCTCATGGCTGACGTTGGCGAAAAAGTTGCGCCGCGCGCCTTCCAGCTGATGCATTTGCGTCACGTCGCGCGCCACCAGCAGCCACTGGCCTTCGCTATAGGGCATTACGCGGAACTCAAGATGGCGATGGCTGTTCAGCACCAGCGTCAGCGGCCGCGAGAAATCGCGCTGGCGCAGATAGAGGGTAAATTCAGGATAGCGCAGCAGGTTTAAGATATTTTGGCCGTTGTCTTCCGGCCAGCGCAGCCCCAGCAGCTGTTGCGCCAGACCGTTGCACCAGAAAATCGTGCCCTCTTCCGTGGTCAGCACCAGCGCATCCGGCAAGGATTCCGCGCCGCTGCGAAAGCGTTTAATCAGATGGCCCAGCTCCCGACGGCGGCGGCGGTTGCGCGCCTGCATCTGGTAAAGGCCGTAAAAAAGCGGTTCCCAGCTGCCGCGTCCGGTCGGCGGCGTGATGCTGCGATCGATCCACAGCCAGTGGGAAAGACGAAGCAGGTTAGCAAAATGCCAGCCCAGCACGGCCAGTACGGCCAGCAGCAGCCACCACGGCAGCCCGCCGACCAGCAGACCGACAATCAGCGCTGGCAGGCAGGCGAGCAGCAGCTCAAGCAGCAATCTCTTCCAGGAGAGGCGTTCCAGCACGATGAAAACTCCAGTGGGGACAATCAGTAACGCGCAGAGAAGCGGTAACCCGTTCCGCGCACTGTCTGCACCATACGATCGTGCCCGGTCAGTTCAAGTGCCTTACGCAGACGGCGAATATGCACGTCTACAGTACGATCTTCCACGTACACGTTAGTGCCCCAGACGTTATTAAGCAACTGCTCGCGGCTGTAGACGCGCTCGGGGTGCGTCATAAAGAAATGCAGCAGCTTATATTCCGTCGGCCCCATCTCCAGCGGCTGCGTTGCCGACATCACGCGGTGCGAGGAGGGATCCAGGCTCAGGCCCTGAATTTCAATCACCTCTTCCACCGCCATGGGCGAAATACGGCGCATCACCGCTTTGATGCGGGCCACCAGCTCTTTGGGCGAAAAAGGCTTGATAATATAGTCGTCCGCGCCCACTTCCAGCCCGCGCACGCGGTCTTCCTCTTCGCCGCGCGCGGTCAGCATCATCACCGGAATATCGCGGGTCATCGCCTCGCGCTTCAGATGGCGGATAAACTGAATACCGGTGCCGCCGGGCAGCATCCAGTCCAGCAGGATCAAATCGGGCCACGGCTCAATCAACAGATTAATGGCGCTGTCATAATCTTCCGCTTCTATCGGCTGATAGTCATTTTGCTCCAGCACAAAACACAACATCTCACGGATTGGGGCTTCATCTTCGACCACCAGAATGCGCTTAGCCATTATTGCTCCTGCGTTTGTGACGGAATGTCACTGGATATGCGGCGTCATTATGCGTCAGATTTATGACACTTTTATGAAAAAAGCGCCGGCTAATCATCAGTTTTATAACACTTTCAGCAGGATGGAAATGCGTAGCTGAGGTTTTTTGGCCAGGCGTTTATAATCGGCGTTTCGCTTACCTGACACTGAAGGGACGCTATGCGACTTATTCATACCGCCGACTGGCATCTGGGCCAGTTTTTTTACACCAAAAGCCGGGCGCCGGAGCATGACGCTTTTCTGACATGGCTGGTCGGACAGGTTGAGCAACATCAGGTCGATGCCGTGATCGTCGCGGGCGACGTGTTTGATACCGGCTCGCCGCCCAGCTACGCGCGCGAGCTTTACAATCGGTTTGTGGTCAGGCTGCATCAGACCGGCTGCCAGCTGATTATTCTGGCGGGCAACCACGACTCCGTCGCCATGCTGAACGAATCGCGCGAGCTGCTGGCCTGTCTGAATACGCGGGTGATTGCCGCCGCCAGCGAGGATCCGGCCGATCAGGTGCTGATGCTGAACCAGCGGGACGGTCAGCCCGGCGCGGTGCTCTGCGCTATTCCATTTTTACGTCCACGCGATATTACCGTCAGCAAAGCGGGTCAGTCGGGACGGGAAAAACAGCAGACGCTGCTGGAAGCGATTACTCACCACTATCAGCGCAGCTACGCGGCAGCGGTGCAAATACGCGGCGAGCTGCCGCTGCCCATTATTGCCACCGGCCATCTGACCACAATGGGCGTCACCAAAAGCGACGCCGTACGCGACATCTATATCGGCACGCTGGACGCTTTTCCCGCCCAGGCCTTTCCCCCTGCGGATTATATCGCGCTGGGCCATATTCACCGCGCGCAGCGCATCGCCGATACGGATCATATTCGCTACAGCGGCTCGCCCATTCCGCTCAGCTTTGACGAGCTGGGACGCGATAAAAGCGTGTTCCTGGTCGATTTCGCCGACGGCCAGCTACAGCAGGTCATGCCGCTGACGGTGCCGCTCTTTCAGCCCATGCAGATGATTAAAGGCTCGCTGGAAGAGATCGAGCGCCAGCTGCGCGAGATCCAGCCGCCGGAAACGGGGCAGAAAGTCTGGCTGGATATCGAAATCGCCACGCAAACCTGGCTCAACGACCTCCAGCGGCGTATCCAGGAACTGACGGAAAGCCTGCCGGTCGAGGTGGTGCTGCTGCGCCGCAGCCGCGAGCAGCGCGACAGCATTATCAGCCGGCAGAACAACGAAACCCTGAGCGAGCTGAGTGTGGAGGAAGTCTTTCAGCGCCGTCTGGCCGCCGAAGAAGAAGAGCCGGAGCGCATCGCGCGCGCCACGCTGCTGTTCAGCCAGACGCTGGCGGACATGGAGGAGCCATCATGAAGATCCTGACGCTAAGGTTTAAAAACCTCAACTCGTTGAAAGGCGAATGGAAAATTGACTTTACCGCCGAACCGTTCGCCAGCAACGGGCTGTTCGCCATTACCGGCCCGACCGGCGCGGGCAAAACCACGCTGCTGGATGCCATCTGCCTGGCGCTTTATCACGAAACGTCGCGGCTGGGTAAGCTGTCGCAGTCACAGAACGACCTGATGACGCGGGATACCTCAGAATGCCTGGCCGAGGTGGAGTTTGAAGTAAAAGGCGTCGCCTGGCGGGCGTTCTGGAGCCAGAACCGCGCACGCGGTGCCGTAGACGGCAATCTTCAGGCACCGCGCGTCGAGCTGGCCCGCTGCGACAATAACAAAATCGTCGCCGACAAGGTAAAAGACAAGCTGGAGATGCTGACCGAGCTGACCGGGCTGGATTTTGAGCGCTTCACCAAGTCGATGATGCTCTCGCAGGGACAGTTTGCCGCCTTTCTTAACGCCGACGCCAACAGCCGCGCCGAGCTGCTGGAGGAGCTGACCGGCACGGAAATCTACGGTCGCCTTTCCGCCAGCGTTTTTGAGCGGCATAAAAACGCCCGTGGCGCGCTGGAGAATCTGCGGGCGCAGGCCGCCGGGATGGCGCTGCTGGATAATGAACAGGTTCAACAGCTTACGTTACAGTCAGCCCGGCTGCTGGCAGAGGAGCAGGCGCTCACTTCGCAGCTTCAGCATCGGCAGCAGCTGCTGCACTGGCACCAGCAGTACCAGACGGCGCTACAGGCAAAAGAAGCGGCCGTCGCCGGGCAGCAGGAGGTGGAAGCGGCCTGGCAGGAAGCGATGCCGCAGCTGAACTGGCTACAACAGGCCGAACCGGCGGAAAAGCTGCGGCCTCAGTGGCTGCTGCGCAATCAGCATCGGCAGGATCGGCTCGCGCTCGCTGAGCAGCAGCAGCACATCAATACGCAGCGCCAGCAGGCTCAACAGCAGCTGGACGAGCTGGCCGACGAGCTGAAAAAGGCGGAGGCGGCCCGGCAGCAGCACGAAAACGACAGGCAGCAGCAGGAGACGCTGATCGCCGAACAGCTGCTGCCGCTGGATAACCGTATCGACACGCTGGCCCAACAGAACCAGGCGCTGGAAAAAGAAGTAAGCGATTACCAACTTCATCTTAACGCGCGCCAGGCCGCGCTGCATCAGGCCCAAAACCAGCACAAGGAAAACGCGGCCCGCCAGCAGGAGCAGCAGCGCTGGCAGCAGCAGCACGCCCATTTTGCCCACTGGGGAGAATCGCTGCCGCTGTGGCGCGCGCGCTTCGAACAGCGGCAGCAAAGCGAACAGGCGCTGGCCGCGCTGCGCCAGCGTATCCACGAACAGCAGCAGGCGGTCAGCCGACTACGGCAGCAGATTGCCCAGGCGGAACAGCAGGCGCAGCCGCAGCAGGCTCAGCTTGAAGCGCAGCAAAAACAGGTCGCGGAAGCCGAAGCGGCGTTAACCAGCCAGCGGCAGCAGCGTTCCGAAGAGCAGCTACAGGCCTCGCTGACCAGGCTACAGCAGCAGCGGCCACAGCGGCAACGCCTGGCGCTGATCGCCTCGCAGTGGCCGCCGCTGATGCAGCGAAGCCAAAGCCAGCACAACGATCGCACCGCGTTGCAGCAGCAGCTCCAGCAGGCGCAGGCCGATCTGCAAAACCTGCGCAGCGGCTGGAAAGAGAAGCGGCAGCATTTGCAGGACCTGGAAAAACGCTGCGAGCTGGAGCAGCGCATCGCCGATCTGGAGCAGTATCGCGCCCGGCTGGAGCCGGAACAGCCCTGCCCGCTGTGCGGCTCCTGCCAGCATCCCGCCGTCGCCGACTATCAGGCGCTTGAGCTTTCTGAAAACCAGCAGCGCCTTGCCGCCTTAAGGCTGGAAGTCGACCAGCTGAAGGATCGCGGCACCGCCAGAGGCGAACAGGTGAAAAGCCTGCAGGCGCAGCTGGACAAGCTGCAGCGCGAGCTGACGGAAAGTGACAGCGAAGCGGCGCGCCTGCGCGAACAGTGGCAGAGCACGGCGCAGGCGCTGGGCCTGAGCGCTTCGCCGGACGATCTGCAACAGACCAGCGACTGGCTGACCGCTCAGGAACGCCAGGAAAGCGAAACGCAGGCGCAGCTGCTGGATTTGCAGCAGCGCGCCCGCCAGCTTCAGCAGCAGAAAGATCGGCTGGCGGAAATGCAGAAAGCGCTCAGCGAGATGAAGCAGCAGCAGGAGCTGGCAGGTCAGCAACTGCTTACTTCTGTCAGAACGCAGGAAGAGCTGGAGCAGTCGCTCGCCCAGCAGCAGCAGCAGGCGCAGCAGCAGCATGACAGCCTGCGCGCTGCGCTGGCCGAACGGGATCTGACGCTGCCGCCGGCGGAGGAAACCGAAAACTGGCTGCATGAACGACAGAAAGAGTGGGATGCGTGGAACACTGTTGCGCAGTCGCTGACGGCTTCGGCTTCGCAGCTGACCGCGCTGGCCGCGCAGCAGCAGGCGTTGCAGGAAGAGATCGCGCGTGAACAGGCGCAGCTGATCCAGCGCGAGCAGCGCAGCCAGGCCGGTCAACAGGCGCTGGCCGTCCTGCGCGACCAGCGGCGACAGCTGTTTGGCGACAAGGTGGCGGCCGAGGTGCAGCAGCAGCTGCGCGCGCTGTCGCAGCAGCATCTTGAGCGCGGCCAGCAGCTACAGCAGCAGTGGCAGCAGCGGCAGAACCAGTTAAATACCCTGACCGGACAGCATAATTCGCTGGACGAGCAGCTGACCGTGCTGGCGCACAGGCTGGAACAGGCGCAGCAGGCCTTTAGCGCGGCGCTGGAAGCCAGCGACTTCAGCAGCGAGGCGGCCTTTACGGCGGCGCTGCTGGATGAAGATCGGCTGCGGCAGCTGCAGGCGCTACAGAAAACGCACGAGCAGCGACGCCAGCAGGCAGCGATCCTGCTGGCTCAGGCAGAAAAAACCCTGGCGGCGCTGCCGGAAAAGCCGCAGGATCTGCCGGAAGATCCTTCTGCGCTGCACGCCGCCGTGGAAAGCCTCTCGCAACAGCTGAAAGAAAACGCCCGTCAGCAGGGCGAGACGCGACAGCAGCTCAGCAGTGATGCGGATCGCCGCGAACAGCAAAAAAACCTGCTGGCGACCATTGAGCAGGAAACGCGCCAGGTAGAAGACTGGAGCTATCTCAATCAGCTTATCGGCTCGAAGGAAGGCGATAAGTTCCGCAAATTCGCCCAGGGCCTGACGCTGGATCATCTTGTCTGGCTGGCGAACAACCAGCTAAACCGCCTGCACGGCCGCTATTTGCTCCAGCGCAAATCGCAGGAGGCGCTGGAGCTGCAGGTCGTGGATACCTGGCAGGCGGACGCGCTGCGCGATACGCGCACCCTTTCCGGCGGCGAAAGTTTTCTGGTGAGCCTGGCGCTGGCGCTGGCGCTCTCGGATCTGGTCAGCCATAAAACGCAGATCGAATCGCTGTTTCTGGACGAAGGCTTCGGCACGCTGGATGCCGCTACCCTGGACGGCGCGCTGGATGCGCTGGACGCGCTGAACGCCAGCGGTAAAACCATTGGCGTAATCAGCCATGTGGAAGCGATGAAAGAGCGTATCCCGGTGCAGATCAAGGTGCGCAAAATCAACGGACTGGGTTACAGCCGACTGGAAGTGCCGGGCTGAATCTGCCGAGATACGGATGGCGGCAGCGCCCTGCTCCGGCAGCGTGACGGTGTCCGTTGCGCCAGGACGCCATCCGCTGTAAACGGCTGTGAAAGCTGACGGCAGTCTGTAAAAGCAACGGCCCGGCACGCGTGAATGCGGGCCGGGCCGTTTTGCCTTCGCCAAACGGTAAACCATCAGATTTTACCGTTTTACTTAGCCAGACGGTAAACCGTCAAATTTCACCGTTTTACATAGCCAGACGGGAAACCATCAAATTTCACCGTTTTGCCTTCGCCAAACGGTAAACCATCAGGCTTCACCGTTTTACTTAGCCAGACGGTAAACCGTCAGATCTTCCCGGCCTTAGCGCGCGGGCCTGGCAGAAGCGCACCGTCGTCGCCAGCCGTCAGCAGGCGGGCGCTGGTAATGGCCGCGACATCATGGGCTTTATCCGAGACGTTGCTGGCGATCTGGTGCACGGCGGCGGCGATCAGCATCCCCAGCGCGGACTGATTATTGTTGCTGCTCTCATTATCGGAGGCCGTCGCCGACCCGCTCCAGATCTGCTTGCCGCTGCGTAAATCCACCAGTTTTGCCGAAGCGGTCACGCGCGTTTCGCTGTCCACGATCAGGTATTTAGTGCCGTAGGTGTTGATATCGATATACAGCGCCGCGTCGGCGTTAAAAATATCGTGCAGCTTAGTGGTGGAAACGCTGCGAATATCCGTGGCGTTGTTCAGACCGTTCTGCTTAAAGGTTTCCTCAACCACCGCCACGGGGAAAACGTAATAGCCGGATTCCGCCAGCGGCTGGGTGACCAGCGAAGTAAGGCTGTGCGCCGCCGCGATATCCGTTGTGTGGTTCTCCGCAGGCAGTACCAGAATGGAAGCGGGCTTGCTGGCGCGAAACGCGCTGTAGTCATGCGGCGTTTTCTTTGCGCAGCCGGTCAGCGTGATAACGGCCAGCAGAGCGGTAAAGGCGAAAAGCTTTTTCATTATTTTGCTCCCTGCTTATTACGCATCAGGAAATCCATATAAGAAGCGGACTCAGGAAAAGCCGTTTTCTCGGCGGTAAACTGTTGGAAAGCTAAATCGGGCTGGCCAGCGTTAACATAAAGTAATCCCAGCTGCGCGTGCAGGCCCGGTGCCACCGGTTTATTTTTTGCTTTCGCCTCTTCAATCACTTTATTCAGCGTAGCGATTTCTTTTTCCGGCGCGCTGCCGTTTTGATAAAAGCTGTAAAGCGAATTCTGGTAGTCGCCCCAGTAATAGATATTTTCTTTTTTCTGCGCGCAGGCAGTTAACAGCAGTGCCGTGGCGACCGCTGCGGTATATTTTATTACTCGCATTTTTTTCTCCGTTATTTAACCGGACGCCACGCGCCTGATTCCAGACCGCTGACCAGATGATTTACCGCTTCGCGTACCGCCAGGTCCATGACCTTGCCATTAAGCGTGGAGTCGTAGCTGGCGGTGCCGCCAAAGCCGATGACTTCGCGGTTGGAGAGTGCGTATTCGCCCGCGCCCTGCACGGAGTAGACCACTTCTGAGGTCGCCACGTCGACAACGTTCAGGTTGACCTTTGCATAGGCTACCTGCGTTTTGCCACGGCCCAGGATGCCCCACAGCTGCTGATCGCCGACTTCTTTACGACCGAATTCGGTAATATCACCGGTGATAACGTAATCCGCGCCTTTAATCGTTTGAGTACTGTGCTTATAGCCCGCTTCGTTTTTCAGCTCATCAAGGTTGGCACGATCCAGCACGTTAAAACGACCGGTTTGTTGCAGATGAGTAATAAGAATGGTTTTAGACTGATTGCCCAGGCGATCCACGCCGTCAGAGAAAATACCGTTCATATAAGAAGAGCGGTTATCGAATTTGCCAATGGCTATCGGGCTTTTTGCGCCCTGATATACCGGCTGGCTGGCGGCAGCTACCTGCGGCGCTTCAATAGCTCGGGAGGATTCGGTGGCGCAGCCGCTAAGCAGCGCGCAGCTTAATAAAGAAAAAGCAACAAGGTTATAACGATATTTCATTCTTTTCTTTTCCATGAATAAAAAAATACATCCAGCGTCCGCGCGCAGAATACAATAATGATGCAGAAAAACACAGGAAATAATAGCGTTTGACGAACAAGCGGTATTTTACTGCCTGGCCATGACAGGGAAATAATCTGTAAATGGCCCAGGATCGCCGGAATAACCTGTCAGCCTGAGGCTAACAGGCTAAACTATCGGCTTACATCAGAAAACCTTTAGTAATCATGGGAAAAAAATGCCATCGGGAATGATTAAAAGCGGACTGCCGCTGCTGGCGCTGCTGCTGACGGCCTGCCACTCTCCGCCAGAAGAGCCGCGTCCTGTACCGGCCACGCCGCAGGAGATGCAGGCATGGGCAGACAAAGTCTGTAGCGGCCGCACGGAGAATAACTGTCGCTATTTCGCTGAGATGCAGTACGGCATTCAGCGCAATTTTTACAATGCGCATCGCTATCATGGACGCGCCTGTACCGTCACCGTCACCTGGCGCCAGAACGGCCGCTACGGCGTACAGAGCACCCGGGGCGATGAACAGCTCTGCCTGAAAGCATGGGGCGTGATCGGCAGCGCGGAAAACCTGCCGCCGCCGCCGCCTTCGCTGCCGACCTCAATGGTTATCGAGCTGAAGCCTGACTAGCTGGCCGGCTTCAATGGCTATCGAGCTTAAGCCGGACTAGCTGGCCTGCCGCCACTGGCGCGGGCTGACGCCAAACCAGCGCCGAAAAGCGCGCGAAAAGGCGCTGACTTCTGAATAACCCAGCAGCAGCGCCATTTCGGATACCGGCAGCTGCCGCTGCTGTAAATACGAGGTCGCCAGCTCGCAGCGCACCTTATCCACCAGCGCGGTAAAGCTCAGGTTCTCTTCGCGCAGGCGGCGCTGGAGCGACCAGCTCGACATGCCCATTTTTTCCGCCACCTCGGGCAGCGCCGGCTCGCCCTGCATCAGCATCAGACGCACCTGCGAACGCGCCCGATCGACCACGCTCTGGCGCGGCGTCGCGCTGTTCAGACGCCGGATCGCGTCCTGCATCACCAGCAGCAGCATCGGATCGCTTTCCGGCATCGCGCGCGTCAGCTCTTTTTTAGGGATGATCATCGCATTGCAGGGCTGTTCAAACCAAACCGGTGCGTCAAAGACTTTGCAGTGCTCATGCCACTGCTCGGGGCGGGGATGTTCAAAGTGCACTTCTCTTGGCGCCCAGTGCCTGCCGGCAACGTGACGGATCAGGTTCATAAACATGCCCATCGTCAGCTCGGCGTCCTGCCTGCGGCATAAAATCGCGCCGTGGCGCACCTGGTAGTCCAGACGCCAGCAGTCGCCTTTGTCGGTCAGCCGCGTCAGGGTATCGTGCTGATGCCACGGAAAAGCGTTGACGACGTTGTGCAGCGCCTGCTCCAGCGTGGCGGAGCAAAGCCCGACATAGCCAATCAGGCCTAATGACTGCGGTTTAAACTGCCTGCCGTAGTGCAAACCGAAGTTATCAAACCCTGAGCAGCGCGCCGCTTCCTCCATTACCCGGCAGTAGTTAACCAGCCCCAGGCTCAGCGTCGGGCTGGCGAGCTGCTCCGGATCGATGCCGCTGACGCCGAAAATGCGGTCGACGTCGCCGCCTTTTTCCGTGATAAATTCACCGAGGCCGCTGGCAGCGGCGGCCAGCACGCCATGGTTACAGCCAGCATTCAGCACCGCTGCCATCTCAGGCCGTTTGATCGCTCCGCTTTCCATTATTTATCGCCTCGCTGCAGAAAACATTCTGCTTACTCAGCAATTTCTATACCAGCTGGCGGCTAAGCGCCCACCGGCAGCTCGCTGGTTTCAAGGTAGCGATGGCAGAGGCGCACCGAATGATCGGCCCACTGCGGCCCCAGGCTCAGCGCCATCGCGGTCTGCGCGTGCGAGCCGACCCAGGCCAGCAGCTGTATACGGCGCTGGATAAGCAGCGTCGGCACCAGCGCCAGCTCCGCATCGCTGATATGCGCCACCTGCTCATAGCCTTTGATCCAGTTGTCCACCCATTGCGCTGCACGAGGATGGTGCTCCACAAAGCTGATGGCTGCCGCAAGATCGTGCAGATACCAGCCCATGCCGCAGTCGTCGAAGTCAATCACCCGCGTTTCGCCTTTATGCCGCAGCAAATTGGTCAGGCGCAGATCGGCATGGATCAGGCCATAGCGGGAAGGATCTTTGCCGAATCGGGCCAGCTCTTCGCCAGCGCGGGTAATGGCCTGCTCCACCACGCCGCGATCGTCACGCCGCAAGCCCGGCGCGTCTCGCCAGTCGCCCCAGTGGCTTTGCGGGCTGACCATGGTCTGATGATCCCAGATGATGCGCTGGAAACCCGCCGGTTTTTGCCAGCTTTTGCTGTGCTGATGCAGCCGCGCGGTGATTTGGCCAAGATCCTGGAACGCGCGGGGATCGACGTCGGTGTCCGGCATCTCGCCTTCGATCCAGTCGAACAGCACCGCGTGGCGCAGGCTGCCGTCCGCCAGCCGCAAATCCTGAACGGTCTGCCCTTCCCGATCGGCAAGCGCCTGCGGCACCACGATACCCGTTTCGCGCAGCGCATCCAGCCAGCGCAGCTCGCTGAGGATATCGGCGCGCTGATGATAATTGCCGCGATGCAGGCGCAGCGCATAGCGTTTTCCGGCGGCCTCCAGCAGAAAGGTAGCGTTCTCCGAGCGGCAAAGCAGGCTGAGTTTGCCCTGTAAAGCGGCCGGATAGCGGCTCAGAGCGCGGTGGGCAAGCGCCAGCAGCGCGGCATTGGTCAGGTCGTCATATTGGCTGGTCATCAGTGTGGCTCCCGAAAGAAGTTGATACGGCCTGAACCAGCATGGCGTGACGCTTCCTCAATCGCTTGACCGCAGGTAACCCTCTTTTGACTTTAGCGTACAGCGGGCACTTTTTTTGCTTGTGAGTTGACAGCAGAGCGCAAAAATCCTTATGCCCGCGTCAAGTTTCCCCGGGACGACGGCTGCATTATCAATCAACACTTACTGGCGGGAACAGCGATATGACAAGCAAGCTAAAGCCTGGTCTGGGCACGATACATTTGTGGGGCATTGCGGTAGGCCTGGTCATTTCCGGCGAATATTTCGGCTGGAGCTACGGCTGGGGCGTGGCGGGCACCATGGGTTTTCTGGTGACGACCGCCCTGATTGCCCTTATGTACACCTGCTTTATCTTCAGCTTTACCGAACTGACCACGGCGCTTCCGCACGCGGGCGGCCCTTTCGCCTACAGCCGCCGCGCCTTTGGCGAAACCGGCGGGCTGATCGCCGGTATGGCGACGCTGATTGAGTTTGTCTTCGCTCCCCCGGCCATTGCCATGGCGATCGGCGCTTACCTTAACGTGCAGTATCCGGGATTGAATCCTAAATATGCCGCGGTCAGCGCTTACCTGATTTTTATGACGCTGAATATCCTGGGCGTCAGGCTGGCGGCCATGTTTGAACTGGTGGTGACGGTGCTGGCGGTGATCGAGCTGCTGGTCTTTATGGGCGTGGTCGCACCGGGCTTCAGCCTGAGCAATTTTACCGCGCACGGCTGGGCGGGCAGCGAAAGCTTCGGCCTGCCCGCCGTCTCCGGCATTTTTGCCGCTATCCCTTTTGCCATCTGGTTTTTTCTGGCCATTGAAGGCGCGGCGATGGCGGCCGAAGAGGCCCGCGATCCCAAACGCACCATCCCTAAGGCCTATATCGCCGGGATCCTGACGCTGGTGGTGCTGGCGATTGGCGTGATGCTGCTGGCGGGCGGCGCGGGCGACTGGCGCAGGCTTTCGGACATCAACGACCCGCTGCCGCAGGCCATGAAAATGATTGTCGGCGAGCACTCTAACTGGATGCATATGCTGGTCTGGATCGGTCTTTTTGGCCTGGTCGCCAGCTTCCACGGCATTATTCTCGGCTATTCGCGCCAGTTCTTCGCGCTTTCTCGCGCGGGCTACCTGCCCGCCGGGCTGGCGAAGCTTTCCCGTTTTCAGACGCCGCACCGCGCTATTATCGCCGGCGGCGTGATTGGTATCGCCGCCATTTTTAGCGACGGCTGGATCAATCTTCAGGGCATGACGCTGACGGCGGCGATGATCACCATGGCGGTGTTTGGTGCCATCGTAATGTACCTGATGAGTATGTTAAGCCTGTTCCGCCTGCGGCGTAGCGCGCCGGATCTGGCACGCAGTTTCCGCGCGCCGGGCTACCCTGTTGTGCCCGGCATCGCGCTGCTGCTGGCGCTGGTCTGCCTGGTGGCGATGCTGTGGTTTAACCCGGTTATTGGCGGGCTGTTTGCGCTGTTAATGGCCGCTGGCTACGGCTATTTCCTGCTGACCAAAGCCCAGCGCGCCAGCGCGCCGCGCGATGCGATGCTGGTCGGAGAATAACGACAAAAGGCAATGAAACCCCGTCGCCGATTCGCTATCATGCGCGCTGACTTTGAATGAGCGCGCATGACGCGCCGGAGAGGGAAAGTACAATGCTGTGGTTTAAAAATTTGATGGTATATCGTCTGAATCGCGAGATCCCGCTGGCGGCAGACGAAATGGAAAAACAACTTGAGGCATTCTCTTTCACTCCCTGCGGCAGTCAGGACATGGCGAAAACCGGCTGGGTTGCGCCGATGGGATCCAAAAGCGATGCGCTGACCCACGTCAATAACGGACAGATCCTGATCTGCGCCCGCAAAGAGGAGAAAATCCTGCCGTCGCCGGTGATCAAACAGGCGCTGGAAGCGAAAATCAGCAAGCTGGAAGCGGAGCAGCAGCGCAAGCTGAAGAAAACGGAAAAGGATTCGTTAAAGGATGAAGTGCTGCACAGCCTGCTGCCGCGCGCCTTCAGCCGCTTCAGCCAGACCTTTGTCTGGATCGACACCGTTAACAACATGATTATGGTCGACTGCGCCAGCGCCAAAAAAGCGGAAGATACGCTGGCCCTGCTGCGTAAAAGCCTGGGGTCGCTGCCGGTGGTACCGCTAACGCTGGAAAGCCCGATTGAGCTGACGCTGACCGAATGGGTTCGCTCCGGTGATACGCCGGCGGGCTTTGCGCTGATGGATGAAGCGGAGCTGAAAGCGCTGCTGGAAGACGGCGGCGTGATCCGCTGTAAAAAGCAGGATCTAGTGTGCGATGAAATCGCTAATCATATCGAAGCGGGCAAGCTGGTGACGAAGCTGGCGCTGGACTGGCAGGAACGCGTGCAGCTGGTGCTGTCGGACGACGGATCGTTGAAACGCCTGAAGTTCGCCGATACGCTGCGCGAGCAGAATGACGACATCGACAGGGAAGACGTGGCGGCACGCTTTGATGCCGACTTTATCCTGATGACCGGCGAGCTGTCTGCACTGATAGCCAATACTATCGAAGCGCTGGGCGGCGAAGCGCAGCGTTAAGCAAAGCACGGAGGCCGGATGCCCGGCCTCTCTGCATCACGCTTGCAGATACCAGCAAAGCCAGGAAACACGAAGGCCGGATGCCCGGCCTCTCTGCATCACGCTTTCAGGTAACGGCAAAGGTAGGAAGAAGGTTCGGCTACCTGCAGGTGAAACTCGCTGTGGCCCGGCACGTTGAAAACCTGGCCCGGATCGTAGTGACGCCATTCGGTTTCGCCCGGCAGCAGCACTTTAAACGAGCCGCTGACCACGGTCATCTCTTCCGGATCGCCGGTGCTAAAAGTATACTCCCCTTCCGCCATCACGCCGACGCTGGCGCGCCCTGTGCTGGCGCTGTCAAACCCGATCGATTTCACTTTTCCTTCGAAGTACTCGCTGACGTTGAGCATGGCACTATCCTTTATCAGAGATGAAAACGGGCGGCCCGTAATCGTTACGCTACCAGCTCTGCGGCCAGTCCGGCCAGCAGCACGTTGGAGAGCAGTACAGGGATACCCAGCAGTTTTTGTAAGAAATCACGATGACGCTGCTGATAGCCCAGGCAGTCCAGCACCACAACATCGGCGCCCTGCTCCTGAAGCTGTAGCGCGGCGTCAATCAGCTCGTCGTCGTGCTTTACCCAGGGATTGGCTACGGCAAAGCGAGGTCTTGAAGACAGACTTTGCCACTTATAGCCCTGCTCGCCCAGATATTCTTTTCGCGCCACCATGACGCCGACCTGATGGCCGTCGGTAATGGCGTTAACCAACGGCGGCAGCATACGGTACGCATCCAGCAGAACAGCGCTGCTGGTCTTAAGGTTTTTGTACTCGCCTGCGCAAAGAACCAGAATATTTTCAAATCCTTCCGCTTCCAGCTTGTTGATCAACTTTTGCAGGGATGCCTCGACCTTCGCGGCAGAGAGAATAACGAAAGAGCCATCCTCCATGTGCGTCATCGTCACCTTTTCGCCCGCTACCGGCCCATAACGCTGTTCGATGTCGGCCGCTGAAAGGCCGTCAAGCAATCCGAAGTGTGCGATATTCTCTTCAGGCAGGTGTTCCAGCAGCAGAGGCAGCAGATCTCTGCGAGGCGCCTTTCCTAAGGTTAAGGTAGCCAGTTTGTGGGTATTGCTTTCTGCCTCATTAAACACGTCGGACATAAAACTTCCGGAAAACAGGATATCAGTTCCGGAAAAAGACGACGGATTTGGATGGGAAAGCGGAGTGGTGAAGATCTCGGTCAATGGTCTGTCCAGTTAAAGGCGATGGAAGCGTCAGGCTTATAAACTTGCAGCGAAAATATGACGCCAGTCGCTTTCGGTCAAGCCCGGATCCCATGATACAAATATCAATACACAGCAAATTATGTTGGTAATTTGTCTTCTGCCGCAAAATTATTTTTTGCTTGAGCCAGACAGCTTGCTGTCGCAACAACAGCGGTCGTTTTGGCAGAAGATTCGCCTGAATTACAGGTGGTAGCGCTTACATTTTAACCACGCCTTGCTGTGCCCCGGTGTTTTACGGCGTCCATGCCGTCATGCGTTACTCTTTTTCGATATCTTCATAACGAGCTTTAGCGTCGACCGCTTCCTGCTCGCTTTGGTGCTCACTAATTAGCGTATCCGGCTTAGGATGATCGGCACGAAGTTCGTACCAGGTGACACAATTTTCTTCCGTTCCTTTTTTTATCGGAACAATATGCGCTTCACGAGGATAGGGCGGTCTGCCAGGCATATCTTTTCCCTCCTTAAAGTATTACCGAGCTGGCCGGGATTTACCGCGCGGCCAGCTTCCGTACTTCAAGTATAGACAAAGGCTGATAATTCTCTGTCCGCTCTGCGCAACTTGGGAAAAATCGTAGGTTTAACTGGCGCGAGCCAGCGCCAGCGCGCTAATAATTTCCTCAACCACGACCTCAGGTTGCTGCATGGCATCGATAATATAGTGGGCCGCCTCATGATAAAGCTTATCGCGGGCGGCCAGCACGTCGACCATTTCATCAGCAATAGGTCGGCCCGTTAACGTGGGCCGCTGCGCCTGTTCCGGATAGGCTTCCAGCCTGGCGGCCAGTACGGCGGCATCGGCTTTCAGATAGATAACCTGGCCGTGCTCGCGCATAAACTGCCGGTTTTCCGCTGCCAGCACCATACCGCCGCCGGTAGCAATAACCGTGCGATCGGCCGTTACCGCCTGTAAAGAAAGCGACTCGCGCTGCCGGAAGCCCTGCCATCCTTCAGCCGCAACAATTTCCGTGACGGTCAGTCCGGTGGTCTGCTGCAGATGTTTGTCCGTATCGCTGAAGGCGTAGCCCAGCGCCAGCGCCAATGCCTGGCCAACCGTGGTTTTTCCGCAGCCGCGCGCGCCGATAAGATAGAGGGGTAAGGACATGGCGAAAAATTCCTCAGCCTTGTTTACTGGCCGCTTAGCAGCAACCGGCAGTGAATAATGAGAGGCAGGCATCATACCGAGAATTCTTGTTTGTCACCAGCAGTCACTTTTTCTTTACACCCCTTGCACGGGAGAAACAGCACATCCCTTTGATATAAAGCAAAAATAGCATGTAAACCTTCCGTTACATACATTTTAGCCTGGCGGTAAGCCCGGCAACATTTCCTTACCCGAACCTCGTTTACTTTCCCCGGTTCTGCCCCAAAATAAAGGGACAGCCCGTTAATGAGGATCTCTTATGCAGAGCGAAGAACAAAAGTTAATTGAAAGCCTGTTTGGCCGACTGAAACAGGCTGAAACCCAGTCCGGCCCGCGTGATGCCGCCGCAGAAAAACTGATCCAACAACAGCTTCAGCAGCAGCCTGGCGCGCCTTATTACATGGCGCAGGCGATCCTGATCCAGGAAGCGGCCCTGAAACAGCTGAACAATCGGGTGAGCGAATTAGAGGCGAAGCTGGCGGCCCAGCCGCAGCAAAGCAGCGGCGGCTTTCTTTCCGGCCTGTTTGGCGGCGGCCGCCAGCAGCAGCAGCAGCAGCAATCCTACAACGCGCCACAGCAGCAGTCTGCCTGGGGCAATGCACCACAGCAGCAGCAGCAGCCGTGGAATAACGCGCAGCAGCCCTATTCTGCGCCCGCGGCGCCTTCGGCTGGCCGAGGCTTTTTAGGCGGCGCGCTACAGACGGCGGTCGGCGTGGCGGGCGGCGTAGTGATGGCGGATATGCTGACCAGCATGTTCCACCACTCGCAGCCGGAAGAGATCGTAAACATTATTAACGAACCGGCGCTGCCGCAGGAAAGTTTCGACAATAATCTGGATACGTTTAACAACGGCACCGACGCCCCCTTCCTGAATCAGGATGCCGGACTGCCGCAGGATTACGCCAGCGACTACGATAATGATTTCGACAACGGCGGTTTTGACGACGACGACAGCTTTGTCTGAATAAGGTCGAGGCTGGTTGCATAAATGAAAGGCGGGGATTTCCCCGCCTTTTGCTATTTGCCGCGCTGCGCCTGTAGCCATTTATCCAGCTCGTTGGCGAACTGCTGACGGTCGCGCTGGTTCAGCGTCGCAGGGCCGCCGGTCTGCACGCCGCTCGCCCGCATCGTGTCCATAAAATCGCGCATGGTCAGCCGCTCTTTTATCGTCGCCTCGCTGTAGCGTTCGCCGCGCGGATTCAGCGCCACGGCCCCTTTTTCCATCACTTCCGCCGCCAGCGGAATATCTGCCGTGATCACCAGATCGCCGGGTTGCGCCCTTCGAACAATTTCATTATCCGCTACGTCAAAACCCGCCGGCACCCGCAGCGTGCGTAAGAAACGCGAGGGCGGCACGCTCAGCGACTGATTCGCCACCAGCGTCACCATTACCTGCTCGCGCTCCGCCGCACGATACAGCACTTCTTTAATTACCTTTGGACATGCATCGGCATCTACCCAGACTGGCATCGCCCTTTCCTTTATCAACACAACACTGCCTGCGATCTTGCCTGGCTTTTCAGGAATGGCAACCTGTTATTCACCGCATCTTAGCGCTGCGGGATAATACTGATCTTGCCGTTCTTCTCCAGAATAGCGAATTTGATCTGATCCAGCCGCTCCAGCCCCGCGGTGCTGCGGGCAGAATTCAGGATATCCTCTTCGGAAATGCCCGCTTTTCTGGCCCTTTCCGGCAGCAGACTGCCGTTTTCCACCAGGATTAGCGCCGTGCCGTCAATCAGCATATCCAGCCGGGGAAAACGCGCCTTCAACATGCCGAACAGGATGTCGACCACCACCAGGGTGATAATCGTCAGCGATGCGCCGGTGACCGAAAAATCGTTGCCCAGCAGCGCCTGCTGCGTCGCCTCGCTGATAATCAGCAGCAGGATCAAATCAAACGAGGTCATCTCCATCAGCGTGCGGCGTCCGGCGATTTTCAACACTACCAGCAGCAATAAATACATACTGGCAGCCCGCAAAACGGTTTCCATAATTAGCTCCTAAGGATAAATCCACTGGGTAAACTGCACGCTGGTTTTATTGTCCAGCGTCACGGTAACCGGATAGCGGCCAGGGTTCTGCGCCTGTAGGCCAATCCACACCGTCGCGCCGTCGCGATAGCGAGGAGAAGACCAGTGCAGTTCAAGAGCATTGCCACGGCTGAACGCCTGCTGCGGCTGCGGCTGAAGCGACTGAATTTGAAAGTTGTCCATCTCCTCGCCGTTGAGCACCAGCCTGAAGTCACCGTCCTGCTGCGGCCTGATGCGGATAGTCATCGACATATCGCTCGCCAGCCGCCCGAAACGCTCGTATTCCACCTCCAGGGCGCCGTCTGCCGACTTCACCCGTTTGTTGCTCAGCATCCCTTTTGAGAAAAGCCCGCAGGCGCCCAGGATCACGATAGTAAACAGAAAAAGATAGCCAATACGCTGTATCCGCCATTCAATCCGCTGCAGGCGCATATGCTCCTGAACCGGATAGCGGCGGCTGTCCATTTCATTTTGTTTCTTTAGATTCATCTGCGGCTCCTGGTTGTTGCTTAAGCGTAGCCGAAGCTGAATTAAGCCGGGTAATGACGTAAGCTGAACGGAATGAAAAGACAAAAAGAGGCAGAAGGATGATGAAAAAAATCGGTTTTATCGGCTGCGGTAATATGTCGAAAGCTATTATTGGCGGCCTGGTTGCCGCCGGCCAGGTGAAAGCGGAAGACATCTGGGTTTACGATCGCAAGCCCGAAACGAATCAGGCCATGCACGAGCAGTACGGCATTACGCCGGGCAGCAGCGCGGAAGAAGTCGCGAAACAGGCCGATATTTTATTCGGCGCGGTGAAGCCCAACGTTATTCTTAGCGTACTCAAGGAAATTTCCGGCTGCCTGAACAAAGATACCGTGGTGGTTTCCATCGCGGCTGGCGTCACGCTTGATTCGCTGGCGCAGGCGCTGGGGCACGATCGCAAACTGGTGCGCGTAATGCCCAATACGCCAGCGCTGGTCAATGAAGGCATGACCTCCGTGACGCCGAACGTGCTGGTGACCAAAGAAGAAGCGGATGAAATCGTGGCGATTTTTAACGGCTTCGGCAAGGCGGCGCTGGTGCCGGAATATCAAATCCACGCCGTGGTCGGCGTCAGCGGCTCTGCGCCGGCCTACGTTTTTATGTTTATCGAGGCGATGGCCGACGCGGCGGTGCTCGGCGGGATGCCAAGAGCGCAGGCCTATCAGTTTGCGGCGCAGGCGGTAAAAGGCTCCGCGCAGATGGTGCTGGAAACCGGCAAGCATCCCGGCGAGCTGAAAGATATGGTCTGCTCGCCAGGCGGCACCACCATCGAAGCGGTAAAAGTGCTGGAGGAGAAAGGATTCCGTGCGGCGGTCATGGAAGCGATGCAGCAGTGCATGAACAAGTCGGAACGGATGAGTAAAGATTGACCCACTTCAGCCCCTCATTACGGAGGGGCTGAATGCGTATTCAGCCCAGCGCTTTTTGCGCCAGCGCCGCGCCTTCGGCCATGGTCATCGGCTGCTGCATCCGACGCACCAGATCGGCGGTAAAGGTATACAGCCCGCAGGAGGCGACCGCGGCCAGCTGGCCTCTTTGCCCGTAGAGCGCCACAAAGTTTTTTTCCTTCAGCGAGCCGAACAGCCGAAAATCATCCCACTCTTTGGCATGACCCAGATACTCGTAGCGCGTGCCGAACTGCGCCGTCCAGAAAAAGGGCACGCGATCGAACTTCTCGCCGCGACCAAGCATGTTCTTCGCCGCCACCCGGCCCTGCTGCTGCGCCACGCGCCAGTGTTCGATGCGCATGGGGCCGGAAGCGGCGGGCCAGGTGGCGATATCGCCCGCGCTCCAGACGTTGGTCGCGATTTCCAGCTCCTCGCTGGCCGTCAGGCTGCCGTCATCGTTCAGCGGCAGATCGTGAATAAACCCGGTGCCGGGCGCGACGCCCGTTGCCAGCAGCACGGCAGTGGCGGGCACCACGCGACCGTTTTTAAGCTCGACGCCGCTGACGTGGCCTTTCTCGCCCTGCAGCGCGGCCACTTCGCCTTCGATAAACTCCACGCCGTTTTCTTCATGCAGCTCCCGAAAATAGCGCGCGATTTGCTCGCCGAACTGCTTTTTAAACGGCAGCGCATCGGGCGCGATAACCTGCACCTGCACTTTTTTGGCTCTTAGCGCAGAAGCCAGCTCCATGCTGATAAAACTGTTGCCGACGATCACCAGCTGACTGCTTTCATCCACCTCCTGCAACAGCGTCGCCGCCTGTTCAAGGCTGCGCAGCACGTGTACGCCGAACAGCGCCTTGCCGCTGAAATCGGGCCGCTGCGGGATCCCGCCGGTGGCAATCAGCAGCCGGTCATAATGCAGAGTGGAGCCATCGGCAAAGCGCAGCAGCTGCTCGCGGCTGTCCAGCTGCTCCACGTCGCCGTGCTTGCGTTCGGCATAGTGCCAGAAATCGTCATCCAGCAGAGGCGGCACCTCATCAATCGCCATCTTGCCGGACGGCACGAATTTGCTCAGCACGGTGCGATCGTAAGGTGCCTGCTGTTCGCGATCGACCAGCACCAGCCTTCCCTTAAAGCCTTCCCGACGCAGCGTCCAGGCCGCCGCCGCGCCTGCCGCGCCGGTGCCCAGGATCGCGAACACCGGCTCATCTTCTTCTTCTGCAAATTGATACAGCGGGGGAAGCGCTTCGGGATCCACCTGCACCATGCCGTTCTCGACCCTGACCGGATAGCGTTGCAGATCGCTTAGCGCCAGCGGCTCGCACAGACTGCCGTCGCTGATGGCGAAATTGGCCTTATGCCAGGGACAAACCAGATAGCCGTCACGGATAGCGCCCTGCTCCAGCGGCGCGCCGGAATGCGGGCATTTGGCCTGGTAGGCCTTGATTTCATCGTCTTGCCGAATCAGCAGGATCTCCTGCTCCCCAATGGGCACCCTGACCGGTTTCAGCTGCGGTAAATCCTGCAGGACGATAGCGTTTTGATAGCTCACGACAGGCTCCTTTCTTGTTATGCTTTTGTATTATCAGACTTGATAAGCCTGGCATTAACAGGGAGATCGGCCATCTTAAAGCGAAGCATGCCGTGCGCAGGATTGGATAAACTATTGTTATTTATACCGATTAAATTTTATGGCGGATAGCGAACAAGCCATGCTGTTGGCAAGCGGCTGTGAGAAACGTACTGGTAAAAAAAGCGCCGGCGTAAACCACGCCGGCCCGTCATCCGTTAGCGGCCCGGCCCCTGGGAGAAACCGCCGCGTGGGCCGCCGCCGCCCCAACCGCCGTGACCGCCACCGCCGCCCGGCGGCGGGAACAGACATCCGCTCAATGCTGTTACCAGCGCGACCACACTCACTGCTTTAATCAAACGACTCATTGCTCTTTCCTCATGGTAACAATGGCGCTGATAGTAAGCGTCGCCACACGGGCCGACAATGCAGAAAAATCCTGTTAGCCCCTGTTTTTACCCGGCGTAACCACGCTTAACGCTTTCCTTGCGGGAAAGCGCGAAAAACCTTAAAAGGCTAAAGCCACAAACGAGGCGTGATCAGGCCGCCGCAGCCGCTTTTCTGCGCCGCCAGACCAGCATCAGCTGCACGGTATTAATCAGCACCACGATCGCCGTGGCGGTAAAGACCCAGCGGAAACCGCCGATGGCGGAAACGCCTGAGCCAATCAGCGGCCCGACCACGTTACCCAGATACATAAACGACTGGTTATAGCCAAAAATCCGTCCGGTAATGCGGTCGCTGGAGTAGCGCAGCAGCAGCGTTTGCACCGCCGGCATCATGGCGCCTTCGGCAAACCCCAGCAGAAAACGCAGCGCACCGAGCTGTAAGGCGCTGCTTGCCCACGACATGGCGAGAAACAGCACTATCGTCAGCATTAACGCGGCAAATAAAATGCGCTGCGCGCCGATGCGGTCGCCCAGCTTGCCCAGTCGGGGCGCGGAAAAGAGCGCCGATACGCCGGGAATGGCTGCCACTACGCCGCTGATAAAGGCAATGTTTTCTACGTTCGGCTCCAGCTGGCGCACAAACAGCGTAAGAATTGGACTAATTGAGCCGTTGCAAAGCTGGATAACCAGCGTGGTGATAAACAGGCTGATAATTAATCCGGGATGACTCAGCGAACGAAAAACCATGGCGCCGCTGAGCTTTTCTTCTTTGCTGATTTTGCGATGCCCGGTTTCCTTGATCAGAAACAGCGTAATCATAAAGCTGGTCAGCAGCAGGCAGGAGGTAATAAAAAATACGGCACGTAGCCCGACCCAGTCGGCCAGAAAGCCGCCCAGCAGTGGCCCCATAATCACGCCGCAGATTTGCGCGGTGGAAACCATGCTCAACGCCCAGCCGCTGCGCTCGCGCGGCACCTGCGAAGCGACCAGCGCCATGGCGTTGGGAATATAGCCGGAGGTCAGCCCCATCAACGCCCGTAACAGCAGCAGCTGCCAGACGTTGGTTACAAAAGCCTGTAAAAAAATGACTATTCCCATGCCCAGCGAAGCGCGCAGCAGCATCAGCTTGCGCCCTTTACGATCGGCAAGGCTGCCCCACATTGGCGAGACGATGGCTGAAACCATAAAGGTAATGCTGAAGATTAACCCTGACCACAGCGTCAGCGCGCTGGGATCGGTGACGCCCAGCTGCTCCACGTAGAGCGGCAGAAAAGGAATAATCTGGCTGATAGCAAGGCCGGTAAACAGGCAGCCAAACCAGACCGAAATAAGGTTAACCTTCCAGGATTCCATGTTTTTTTATGCTCTGCAGGAGAATGCGAGCCATGAGTGTAACAACTCCCTGCCTGAACGCCAAAACGGTCAGACATCGTTACAGGCCATCGGCATGGTTCACAAGCGGTTGTTTTCACGGTGGGACGCTGCCCGCAAAGCACGCTCGCCGGCGATAAATAGCAAAGCGGTAAGCCATCAATGAGCGGTGGTCAGAAGGTCAGAAGACCATAAAGGCGCCAGGCCACAACTGAAGACAAGCGATAGCTTCAGAAGGCGGATAACGGCTGGCGTGCAAAGCCAGAAACAGAAAACAGGCGGCAGAGGGTAATTCTTCTGACGCTAAACGCAAAAAACCCGCCATAAGGCGGGTTTTTGTTCTTCTGCCCGACGAGGTCGCAGCAGAAGTTTCTCTCGAATTACAGCGCAGTTACGTTAGCAGCTGCAGGGCCTTTCTGGCCGTTTTCGATAGAGAATTCAACTTTCTGACCTTCTTCCAGAGTTTTGAAACCCTGGTTCTGGATTGCAGAGAAGTGTACGAACACGTCTTTGCTGCCGTCAGTTGGAGAGATAAAGCCGAAACCTTTCTCAGCGTTGAACCATTTTACTAAACCAGTCATTTTGTTAGACATTTGTCTTTCCTTCAATAAGTATAAAGCCGTTAAGGCACGAGGTTTGTCAACAGGGTAGACTTATGGGGCACTCAAGAAGGAAGTCAGGAAGAAGAGATATCTGAGATAACGCTTTAACTGAAAACTGCTTTACTAAAATTGCTCGCATACGTGTCTGTTTCAAAACCGACGGTGCATTTACTCATAACCAGCGCTGCGGCACAAGCACTGATGACTAAAAAAAAGTAATTTAATGTCAATTCGCTGATTTTTATAAAGATAATTTTCATCTTTTTGCCGCATTCAGTTAAACCTTCACTCGCGACGCTTTTTGCTACGGCATAACGACAAAAAAATAGTGCGGCGGCGGCTGGACATTCCGCTACGCCCATCCAGACTAATAAAAATCTCCACCTGGTTATTTTCCAGGCTAAATGGCAATTTATTCGGTTTGGTAAATTAGCCCGTTAAGCCTTTCCCGATCTCATTGCCGGGCTGTCGATGGCGCTTTGCAGGAGGTTTACCATGGTTCATCACGCTACCGGCGCAGGCCGGGAAATCACCGAGTATTTTAACAGCCCTGCTTTCAACGCGCCGAAAGAGAGCGAGCTGCTGGCGGCCATCATGACCGAACTGATGCGTAACGGCAGACCAACCACCAGCAAAGCGATTATCGCTACCGTTATTGCCAGGCTGGAAGGCGAGATAGATGAAACCCAACTGCAGGGCTATCGCAACTTGCTGACCCAGCTACTGGAAGAAAAACGCCCTGAACGGTAACGCCTCTGAAGCGGGAGCAGTGCGCTTACCTTAGGCCTTATTTTTTTTACTGATAACGCCGTGATAATGCTCGCCCAAAAAAAACCCGCACGGGGCGGGAAGCAAACGGGCATACCTGTCTGTGGCGAGATCAAAATGTCACCTTTATTAATAGTGTAAAGTACAGCGCGCCTGTTGCAGGTGTATGACAATCAGATAACCTTTCGTATCGTGAAAGAGACTGACATTTCAAATGATAAGGTGAACGGACTTCTCTTTATCAGCAACGGTCGGATCCGTTGCTCCTACTCAGGTAAAAGGACATGCTTACAGGCTTTACAACGGCGTATTGCGCTCATCTGCCCCGGACGCGCAGGGTGGGACAGGCTCATGGCTAATATCAGACAGGGCTTGCGGACGATTTTTTCATTATTGCTGGCGATTGCTGTGGTGTTATGGCTGATGGACTGGCTGCGCGCACCGAAACCGCCAGAAGATTTTGCCCAACAGATTTTCCATACTATTGATGGCCGGACGATTACTATCGCCGAGCTGAGCGCAAAAAAACCGCTGCTGATTTACTTCTGGAGTGGCAACTGTAGCGTTTGTCGTTATACCACCCGCGATATCACTAACCTGAGCAACAGCGGCTATAACGTGCTGGCCATTGTGCACCATGCCGGCAACGATATTCAGATCGTCCGTCTGCTGAACGGTAAACATCTTACCCTGCCGGTCATTAACGATCCCACCGGCGCTATAGCCGCACGCTGGCAGACAGACGTGATGCCAACGCTGTTAATCGTGAAGAAAAGCAAGGTGGTGCAAAGCACCACCGGCTGGACCAGCGCCACGGGCATTCGGCTGCGCCACTGGTGGGTGAATAAGTGGTATTAGCCGCAGTAGACGCGGGTGATAGTATTCTGGCTGTCGCCCATAAAATTCAACCGGTTAAGATTAAAATCCATGGTAACCGCTGAGTTCCACGGCACCGCACGAGCCGGGTGCTCAAAGCGGAGTCCGTCAATGGCGGAAAGCGGTTTGCCAACGTACTGCTGGTAGTCGGAAGCGCCGCAGCGATCCAGTTCTGGATCCGTCGGGCCGGACGCCGCACCTTTGTGTGCGCCCGACTGACAACCCGCCAGCAGAATCGCCGCCGCAAAAGCGGCCAGTGTTTTCTTACCGATCATGATTTCTCTCCTCAGCTTGCTTTTTTTGTCGTCGCAAGGGTAGCAGATAAGCGCCAGGGTGCAAAAACGCGATCTTTTCGCGCAGCGATTCCAGCGGAAAATGGCACGGATTGCTTTTATTTTAATCAGGAAAATCCGCTATAATTTAGGAATTATCTCAACAAAGGAGCAACTCATGGATCTGATAGTGTTCATGCTGATTGCGGCCATGATGACGCTGGTCGCGGTGAAAGTCCGTTAATCAACAGCCCGCTTTTAGCGGGCTGTTGTTATTCAACTGCGAACGATATCGCAAGGCGCGTCCAGCAGCTGCCTGAAACGATCCAGCGGCATCGGTCGGCCCAGATAGTAGCCCTGCCCTTCCTGACAAGCGATAGCCTGAAGCTCCTGCAACTGCTCCTGCGTTTCAATCCCTTCCGCCGTTACCGTCAGCGAGAAAGCTTTCCCCAGCCCGATAATGCCTTCAACAATCGACAGCGCCTGTGGAGAGTGCGGGAAATCGCTCATATAGGATCGATCCATCTTCATGCCGTCAAACGGGAACATTTTCAGATAGCCCAATGAAGCATGGCCCGCGCCAAAATCATCCACCGTCAGCTTTACGCCCAGCGCTTTCAGCGACTGCATCACTTCCAGCGCGCTTTGCGGATTTTCGAGCGTAATGTTTTCGGTAATCTCCAGTTCAAGCCGGTGCGCTTCCAGGCCGCTGGTGGCCAACGCGCTGGCTACGCGCTGCGCCAGATTGCCGCTACGAAACTCCACCGGCGAGATATTCACCGAAACGTACATCGGCTCCGGCCAGCCCAGCGCGTCGTGGCAGGCCCGATGCAGCACCCAGTCGCTGATATCAATAATCAGCCCGGTCTCTTCCGCCAGCGAAATAAATTTATCCGGCATAATCAGGCCGTGGCTCGGATGCTCCCAGCGGATCAGCGCTTCCGCGCCGTCCAGCCGCGTGTTTCTCAGACAATAGCGCGGCTGGTAAAAGAGCTTCAGTTCGTTTCCGGCGATAGCCTTACGCAAATTGCGCTCCATCTCGCGACGCAGCACCAGCTGTTCGGCCATTTCCGCGCTGTACCACGTCCACCGATTTCGCCCTTCCCGCTTCGACTTATAAAGCGCAATATCCGCCAGCCGCAGCAGTTCGTCGGCCTGCATCGCATCGTCAGGCGCCAGCGCAATCCCCATGCTCGCGCCGATAAAAATTTCCTGCTGACCCAGCTGGAAAGGTCGGCAAACCTCGTCCAGCAGCGCCTGGCAGCAAGCGTCAATCTCATGTTCGCCGTTCAGATCGGAAACGATAATAATAAATTCGTCGCCGCCCTGCCGCGACACCAGATCGCCGGCTTTGAGCACGCTGCGCAACCGGTGCGAGACCTCATTCAGCACGCTGTCGCCCGCCGCGTGGCCCCATGTATCATTGATCGGCTTAAAATGATCGAGATCGAGACTGATCAACACCAGCGGTCTTTCCGCCGTGGGCTGCGCCTGTAGCCTGCTCAGCAAAAACTCGCTCATATAGAGCCGGTTTGGCAGTCCGGTCAGCGCGTCGTGCTGCGACAGATAGTGAATGCGCGCCTGAGACTCGATCTCCTGAGTAATGTCGGAAACCGTGCCGCGATAGCCGCTAATCTGTCCGCCCGTTTCTACGGCGTTAGCCACCAGGCTACAGATGCGCTTTTCGCCGCTGGCCGATACCGAATAGCAGCGCAGGGTATGGCGATGCCCTTCCTGCCGATGCTGAAACAGCCATTCGGAAACCGGCTGCGTATCGTGCTGCAGGATCGCGTCGATCGATTTATCCAGCAGCTTTTCCACCGCAAAGCCCGTGGCGACGGTAAAGCGCCGGGAAAGGTAGGTCAGCACGCCTTCGGCGTTGGTTTCCCAAATCCAGTCAGACGCGGTTTCGGCCACGTCGCGAAAGCGAGCCTCGCTAACGGCCAGCTCGTGCTGACTGTGGATCAGCTGCAAAAAACGCTCGTCGCAAAGCCTGGCGTTGTACATAGCGTGCCTGATAACGCGTCGCGTCACCAACGCCAGCATCACCGCTGCCAGCAGCAGCACAGGTAACAGCAGCAGCAGCAGCGCCCGTCCCGGCTGCTGCGAATCCCAGCGGATCACCACCGGCATCCCGTCGAATACCGCCTCCAGCAAAAAGGGCTCGGTAGCGGTATCCTGCGCGTTGCCCGGCACACGAGCATTCATCACGCCGACCGTACGGCCGAACTGCGCCAGCTTTTCCGGCGTGTAGCGGCTGACGAACACCATGACCGAAGGCGGCCCTGAGCGGGCTTCCAGCCCCGGCACTTTTCCTGTGGTGATCGGCGCAGCGGCTACGATAGCCGGCGTCGAACCGATAAGCGTATTCAGCGAGGTCGCGCCCTCCTCCTTTGCCAGCAGACGTGCCCTGGCGATAAGCGGCGCGGTCTGAATACCCAGCCAGCTTTCCAGCTGGAGATCGTCCAGCTGGCCGTTAACCACTGAATAGGTGGTGCGCCCTTCGCCGTCGACCACAAAGACGCCGTCATAATGGAATTCGCTGTATAAACCCGGCCCCAGGTTTTGCTGCTCAAACGCCCAGACCTTATCCATCGTCAGATGTAAATGGTTCCAGGCTTCACCCCAAAAGGCGTAATCGCGGATATTGGTCATCAGCTCCTGACGAGCGTCCTGCCAGGCGTTATGCAGTAAAAAACTTTCCTGCTTAACGGCCTCTTCGTTCTGACGCCAGGCGATACCGACCACCATAAGCATGGCGAGCAGCGTCACGCCGCTCATCAACAGAATAAGCGATACGGCTATTCGTCGGGTAAAGAAGGTGGATTTCTGGCCGTAAGGCACCTGGTGGCTAAGCATGGGGGGAAAATTCATCTACTCCGAACCTTATCCTGCGGGCTGACAAACAACTCCCGTTTGCCCGCCCTGACTGCTATCTGAAAATCGCAGGTCCTTTTTCCCTTCCAGACGCGATCGTTAATGCATTATCGGCCTGGAGGCTGAACAATTTAGATGCAGCGCGCACTAATTCTGCCGCCTCGACACTCCCCTTCGCCCTTGCTACCATCCGCTGACGCGCTTCTCAAACCCATGCTAATGAATAAAGACACGGATACAGCGATCGAGGCCCTGCTCTGTACAGGGATTTGCCTGATTTGGTACGGCATTACGCTGCTGATCGGCACGCCGCTGCTCCATCCTTTTTTAACGGAAAACGGCATTTTGATGCCGGCGCTCTGTCTGCTGGAATTTGTGGTGCTGGTGCCGCTCTGGCGCTGGTATAACCGGTATTATGACGGCGTGGCGTCAGGCGTGCTGCGGCTCCGCCCGCTGCTCCTGTTCGGCCTGCTGCTGCTTGCCCTGATTTTTTCCCAGTCTTTTTATTTACAGCCGGAAAGCTGGACCGCCACGCAGCTAAACGGCGACGAACAGATCGAAGCCTGGCGCACGCTGGCCTTTTCGCTGGCGGTGGTGATACTGGCGCCCGTGGCTGAAGAGATTGTTTTCCGGGGCTTTTTGCTGCAGGCGCTGTTAACGATGGTGCCGGGACAGCGGCTGGCCTGTGCGCTACTCACTTCGCTGATCTTTGCCGGACTCCACACCCAGTATGTTCATCTGCAAACGCTCCTGGCGCTCACGGCGCTTTCTCTGCTGCTCTGCCTGGCCCGTTTTTATTCGGGCGGCCTGAAGCTGCCCGTCGCGCTGCATATGCTGAATAACTTTATCGGCGTTGCGCCCTGGCTATGGGCTACCTTCCTGCGGTAGCAATGGTTAGTGTTTATAACCAATAGGTTTTGCTTATAACCAATTCGCATATCGATAGCCGATAATCTACTATTTATCCGGTATGCAGGTAATCTACACTCGCCAACAAATTAAAACAGGGTAAGGAAACGTCATGAAACTTCTGCTTCCCGCCATTGCCGTCGCGCTGGCAGGTTCTTTTGCGGCACAGGCCGCTACGCCGCCGGATACGCTGGTTATCGCGCAGTCTATTGATGACGCCAACAGCTTCGATCCCGCGCAGGGCTTTGAGCTGACCTCGGTACAGGCGTTTACCAATCTCTATCAGCGTCTGGTACAGCCGGATCCGCAAAATCCTGTCGACCTGCAGCCGACACTGGCCAGCGCCTGGCAGCCGGGCAGCGATAACCGCAGCCTGACTTTCACCCTACGCGACGGCGCGAAATTCTCTTCCGGCAACCCGCTGCGCCCGGAAGATGTGATCTTCTCTCTGGGACGCGTGGTCAAGCTTAACCTCGATCCCTCTTTTATCCTGACCCAGCTGGGCTGGACCAAAGAGAACGTGGACTCGCATCTGAAAAAGATCGACGACAGCCACGTGCAGATTAGCTGGACGGCTGACGTCAGCCCGACCTACGTGCTGAGCCTGCTCGCCGCGCCGGTTTCCTCCATCGTGGATGAAAAAGTGGCGATGGCTAACGCGCAAAAAAATGACTTTGGCAACAGCTGGCTGATCGCGCACTCGGCGGGCAGCGGCCCTTATCAGATCCGCAAATATATTCCGCATGAGGTGCTGCTGCTTTCCGCTAACGCTTCTTCACCAGCGGGCGCGCCAAAGCTGAAAAACGTGCTGATTAAAAACGTGCCGGAACCGGCTGCCCGTCGCCTGCTGCTGGAACAGGGCGATGCGGATATCGCCCGCAACCTGGGCGCCGATCAGATGGCGTCGCTCAAGGGCAAAACGGACGTGAAGCCAATGGCGGTGCCGATGGCCTCGCTGTATTACATGCAGTTTAATATCGACGCCAACCCGGCGCTGAAAAACCCGGCGTTCTGGGAAGCGTCCCGCTACCTGTTCGATTACAAGGGCATCGCGGACGATCTGCTGAAAGGCCAGTTCCAGGTGCATCAGTCGTTTCTGCCGCAGGGCTTCCTGGGCGCGCTGAACGACAACCCTTACACTTTCGATCCGGAAAAAGCTAAGGCGATTCTGGCGAAGGCGGGACTGAAAGACGTCAGCTTCAAGCTGAGCGTCAGCAACCAGCCGCCTTACCTGGATATCGCTCAGGCGTTGCAGGCCAGCTTCGCGCGCGGCGGCGTCAAGGTTCAGCTGATCCCCGGTATCAGCACCGAAGTGGCAACAGCCGTCAAAGCCCATCAGTATGAAGCCACGCTGAACGCCTGGGGAGCGGACTATTTCGATCCTAACACCAACGCCTCCGCCTTTGCCTACAACCCGGAAGACGGCAGCAAAACCCTGGCATGGCGCTCTAACTGGCATATCCCGGAGCTGAATAAACAGACGCTGGCGGCCACGGCGGAAAGCGATAAGGAAAAGCGCATCAAACTGTATGAAAACATGCAGCGCGAAGTGCAGAAAAACTCACCTTACGTAATCGGCTTACAGGCTCGCAACCTGATTGCGCTGCGCGCCAATCTCAAAGGCTACGTGCAGGGCATCAACCCGGATATGGTCTACTACAGCCAGGTCAGTAAGTAATGGCGCGTTTTACCGCTGAAGCCGGGTCCGCCCGGCTGTTCTGGCTGCGCGGCGGCCGCCTGGCGACCGGTCTGGTCGCGCTGGCGGTCACGCTGCTCGGCCTGCTCGCCTTCACCTTTACGCTTTCGCATCTGTCGCCGGTCGATCCTGTTTTACAGATTGCCGGCGATCACGCCAGCGAATCAACCTATGCGCAGGTAAGAAGCGAGCTGGGTCTGGATCAGCCGCTGCTGATGCAGTTCTGGCACTATCTGACGCATCTGGCGCACGGCGATTTAGGGATTTCACGCCTGACCAATTCGCCCGTCGCCAGCGATCTGCTGCGCACCTTTCCGGCCACCATCGAGTTGGCCACCTGCTCGATGATTTTCGGTGCCTTTTTCGGCATCGTGCTGGCGCTGGTCGCCGCATGGAAACCGGGCAGCCTGGTGGATAACCTGGCGCGTCTGGTTTCGCTGCTGGGCTATTCCGTTCCGGTGTTCTGGCTGGGCCTGCTCGGCCTGCTGCTGTTTTACGCCGTGCTGCACTGGTCGGCCGGGCCGGGTCGCCTGGACGATATCTGGATCTATACGCTGGAGCCTAAAACCGGCCTGGTGTTGATCGACAGCTGGCTTTCCGGCGATCCCGAGATGTTCCGTAATGCGGTTGCCCATCTGTGGCTGCCGGTAGTGGTGCTGGGCCTGCTGGCGATGGCGGGCATTACCCGTCTGCTGCGCGCGGCGCTGCTGGAAGAGAGCAGCAAAGAGTACGTGACGCTGGCGCGGGCAAAAGGCGCCAGCCGGGGCCGCATTCTGTTGCTGCACGTTTTTCCTAACGTGCGCGGCACCCTTATCACCGTACTGGCGCTTTCTTACGCCACGCTGCTGGAAGGATCGGTGCTGACCGAAACCGTCTTTGCCTGGCCAGGCGTGGGCCGCTATATGACTACCGCCCTGTTTGCGTCCGATACGCCAGCCATCCTCGGCTCTACGCTGCTGATCGGCGGCTGCTTTATTCTGCTGAACGCGCTGGCGGATGCGTTAACTTATCTCACCGATCCGAGAACCCGATGACGCAAAATCTTACCGATCTTGAACTCGCCGCCCCGCGCCGACGCCGTCGACCACGCGTCACGTCGCTGGCTATCGGCGGCACGCTGGTGGCTATCCTGCTGCTGGCCGCGCTGTTTGCGCCGCTATTAGCGCCTTTCGACCCCAACGCGCAGATTATCTCGGCGCGCCTGCTGCCGCCGTCTTCCGCGCACTGGCTGGGCACCGACGGCTTTGGCCGCGATCTGCTTTCCCGCGTGATTTACGGCTCTCGCCCTACGCTGCTGCTGGTATCGCTGATCCTGCTGCTGACTATCCCGGTCGGGATGCTGGTCGGCATCTGCGCGGGCTATCTTGGCGGCTGGACGGAGCGCGTGCTGATGCGCATTACCGATATTTTCCTGTCACTGCCGAACCTGGTGATCGCGCTGGCGCTGGTGGCAATGCTCGGCCCTGGCCTGCTGAACGGCGCGCTGGCGCTGGCGTTAACCAGCTGGCCGCCTTTCGCTCGTCAGGCGCGCGCCGAAACGCTGGCGCTGCGCCGCAGCGACTATCTGGCCGCCGCCAGAATGCAGGGCATCAACGGCCTGCGCCTGATGTTCGGCCATATTCTGCCGCTCTGCCTGCCCAGCGCCGTGGTGCGCGCCGCGCTGAGCCTGGGCGGTATTATCCTTTCCGCCGCCGGCCTCGGTTTCTTGGGCATGGGCGTGCAGCCGCCGACGGCGGAATGGGGATCGATGGTCGCTGAAGGCAGCAAGGTCATCTTTGACCAGTGGTGGGTAGCCGCCGCGCCGGGCGGCGCGATCCTGTTCGCCAGCCTGGCCTTTAACCTGACGGGCGATGGCCTGCGTGACCGACTGGATACCCGAAATGCCAACTGACTCTACGCCGCTGGTTGTGGCGGACAACCTGACGATAAGCAGCGCCGCCGGTGTGGCGCTGGTCAAAAACATCAGCTTTACGCTGGGCCGCGAGCGCGTGGCGCTGGTGGGCGAATCCGGCTCCGGCAAGTCGCTGACCGCGCGCAGCCTGATGGGCCTGCTCTCCCCCGCCCTGCATTTACAGGCTTCCACCCTTAGCGTGGCGGGCGAAAATGCGCTGACGCTGAGCGAAAGCCGCTGGAGCCAGCTGCGCGGCAGCAGGCTGGCGATGGTGATGCAGGATCCGAAATATGCGCTGAACCCGATGCGCACCATTGGCTGGCAGGTGGCGGAGCCGCTGAAGCTGCACGCCCGCCTCAGCCGCGCCGAAATCAAAGAAAAAGTCTGCGAGATGCTGGATGCGGTAGGCCTGCCGCAGCCCGCGCAGCTGATGCAGCGTTATCCTCATCAGCTTTCCGGCGGCATGGGCCAGCGCGTGATGCTGGCGATTGCGCTGATTGCCGACCCACAGTTTCTGATTGCCGACGAGCCGACTTCCGCGCTGGATCACGCCATGCGCGATCAGGTGCTGGCGTTAATCCGCCGTCTGGTGGAACAACGGAATATGGGCCTGCTGCTGATCAGCCACGATTTACAGCAGGTTTCCGAACACTGCGAGCGCGTGATGGTGATGTACCAGGGCAATATTCTGGATACCCTGCCCGCCGCTAATCTGCCGCAGGCCACGCATCCCTATACCCGCACCCTGTGGTCGTGTCGCCCGAGTAAAGCCACGCAGGGCAAACCGCTGCCGACGCTGGATCGCGCCGCGCTGGAGGCTTACCGTGAGCATGATTGATTTACAGAACCTCAGCGTCGCGCACCGCCAGGGCTATGAACAGCGCACCGTGGTGCATGACGTGTCGCTTCAGGTTGCGGCGGGCGAATGCTTCGGCCTGGTCGGGCCTTCCGGCTGCGGCAAATCGTCGCTGCTGTGGGTCATGGCCGGTCTGAACCCAAACTGGCAGGGCACGATGACGCTGGCCGGCCATCAGGCGACGTCCGGCAAACCCTTTACCGGGCAGCTGCGTCGGGACGTGCAGATGGTGTTTCAGGATCCCTATGCTTCGCTGCATCCGCGCCATCGTCTGAAGCGCACGCTGGCGGAGCCGCTGAAGCTGCTGAAGGTGCGCGATATCGATGACCGTATCGAGCAGGGATTCCGCCATGTCGGGCTGGATCCGGCGCTGGCCGATCGCTATCCGCATCAGCTTTCCGGCGGCCAGCGCCAGCGCGTCGCTATCGTGCGCGCGCTGCTGCTGGAGCCGAAAATTCTGCTGCTGGACGAGCCGACCTCCGCGCTGGATATGTCGGTGCAGGCCGAAATCCTCAACCTGCTGAACAAGCTGAAGCAGCAGGATAACCTGACGATGGTGCTGGTCAGCCACGATCCGGACGTGATCGACCATATGTGCGACCGCGCGGTGAGAATGGAGCGCGGCTACATTAAATAACGGGCGATGGCTGAACGCGGTGTTCAGCCATAAGCGCTTGATCTGGCTAATCTCTTAAACTGCTAACCCTTGCCGGAATTCGCATTTCCCCGCCGCTTTTTTCCTCCTATAGTCCTGATATCTCTCTCTTCAGGATATGACGATGCGCAAGATTGCCTCCGTTCTTTTTGCCAGCCTGTTCGCCGCGCAGGCTTACGCCGCTACGCCCGCCGACACGTTAATCGTAGCCATTCCGCTGGACGGCATTATCAGCTTCGATCCGGCGGAAAGCTTTGAAACCGTCAGCAGCAGCAGCTTGATCAACCTTTATCAGAAGCTGGTCGATGCCGATCGCAACGATCCCACTAAACTGGCGCCGCAGCTGGCGACATCCTGGCAGCCGGGCGGCAGCGAACACAGCCTGATCTTTACCCTGAAGCCGGGCGCGACCTTCGCCAGCGGCAATCCGGTCACCGCCGACGATGTTATCTGGTCGCTGAGCCGCGTGGTCAAGCTGAATAAGACGCCTTCGTTTATCCTGGCCGAGTTCGGCTGGACGCCGGAAAATATAGACCAGCAGCTGATCCGCCGCAGTGACAATCAGGTGGAAATCCGCTGGCCTGCCGCTATCGGCCGCGATCTGGCGCTGCGTCTGCTGACCGCGCCTGTGGCTTCCATCGTTGACCGCAGGCTGGCTATACAGCACGCCAGCGGCAACGATTACGGCAACGGCTGGCTGCGTACCCACTCCGCCGGCAGCGGCGCCTACGGCATTCGCAACTTCGTGCCGCAGCAGGCGCTGGTGCTGGAGGAGAACACGCACGCTGTCCCGGCGCCGAAGCTGAAAAGAGTGATCCTGAAGGGCGTGGCCGATGCCGGCTCGCGTCGTCTGCTGCTGCAACAGGGCGATGCCGATGTCGCCTATGATTTAGGGGCCGATCAGTTTGCGGCGCTGAAAAATCAGCCGGGCGTCACCGTTGCCAGCTTCCCTTCCAGCCTTGTCTACTATCTGGGTTTCAATACCCAGGATAAGCAGCAGCCCGCCCTGAGCAATCCGGCGCTGTGGCAGGCGGCGCGCTGGCTGGTGGATTATCAGGCTATTTCGCAGCAGCTGCTGAAAGGGCAATACCAGGTGCATCAAAGCTTCCTGCCGCAGGGTTTTGACGGCGCGCTGGAAAACCAGCCCTTTCATTACGATCTGGCAAAGGCTAAATCGATTTTATCGCAGGGCGGCATCAAACCCGGCACCCGCTTTTCGCTGACTATTGTTAACCAGCCGCCTTATACCGACGTAGCGCAGGCGCTCCAGGCCAGCTTCGCCAGAGCGGATATTGAGCTTGATATTCAGCCGGTGGCGGAAGCCGAGCTGTGGGGCAAAATGCGCGGACGTGATTTTCAGTCGATCTTTATCTACTGGGGCGCAGACTATATCGATCCCAACACCAACGCCAGCGCCTTTGCCTATAACGTGCCGGGCGGGCCGAAAACGCTGGCATGGCGACTGGGCTGGGCCATTCCGCAGCTGAGCCAGGAGACGCGGGCCGCAGCGGCCGAGAGCGACGCCCGGAAGCGCAGCGCGCTTTATCAGCAGCTGCAAACGCAGATCCAGCAGGATTCGCCTTACGTAGTGACGCTGCAGGGGCAGAAGCTGGTTGGCTTACGCAGCAACGTACAGGGCGCACAACAAAGCATTGGCGTGAGTATGCTGTACTACGACGCGGTAAGTAAGATTTAGGCGCGAAGCGGGCGGTTTACCGCCCGCCGGGATATCAGGAGATAGCGGAGTCGGCAGAGTGCTTGTGCTTGTCGGACTCAAAATGCGTTTTGAACTGCTCGTAAATAGAGATCATGTTCGACGCATCGCCCTGTAACGGGCTGAGTTTACCGGCGCGAACCAGTTCAATAACCAGCTGGAGCGCGGCCTGTTTAGGGCTGCTTGAAGGATGAGCAATTTCTGATGACATAGCGGCTTCCATGAAAAAAGAGTAAAGAGTAATTTTAACAACTTTCGTTCTTTTCGGCAGAATATTTTCTCTGTTTCCAGTGCCGTATCGGCTTTCGGCTGTTGCTACTTGTCACGCGTTGTCGCCAGCTTTCGATCCCGATCGATCGCGATCCTGTCTCGCACGATCCCTCAGATAGCACGTTTATTGCCACTGCATAACTATGCATTAACGAAAAGTTGTACAGGATTAAATAAAACTTGTACAAGGCGTTAAAAAAGTCTACATTCCCGTGCGTAACGTATTATGCATTTGCATAGCCTCAGGAAGTGCAGTAGGGTTTCCCACTTCCCGAGGCAATTTTTTCCCTCTAAGCCAAATTTCCTCTCTTCTAATCCTTTTTCATATTACGCTGGCCCTGAAAAGAAAATAATTTGCTTTCCTGCTTATCAAAACCTGTTGATATTTAATGAGCTTTCTTTGCAAAACCGGCAAAAGTTTTGATCCCAGCTATATTAAGAGTTTTCCAGCTGATTTGGCCAGGCTTCGTCCGATATTATGCGTGAAAGCTTGCAGGTCGCCGTGTCGGGACGCTACCGTCATAGCTTATCACTGGCAGTGCCTCACAAGAGCAGAGCCGGGCCTCTTCTATTAACTTCTGGCTGTTTATGATGAATGGATCGAACACTTTTCTTACTCTGGCCGTGCCAGCGCTTTTTACCGTGCTGCTGCCGCTGAACGCGCCGGCGCAGCAGGTCACGCTGACGCTCTCTCAGGAGCAGGATGGCGGATCCGCAGGACGTGCCTGCATGTATATCCACCAGGGCCAGGCCGAATATCGCCTCGTCAAGCCTGACCAGCTTTGCCCCGGCACGCTGACTATTGAGGCGGCGACGCACCACATCTGAGCGGCTTTGCCCTGGTACGCTAACGGCAAGGCGGCCAGGCACTACGCCCGATCGGCTTCGCGCTGATACGCTAACGGCGAGGCGGTCACGCACTTCGCCCTATCGGCTTCGTCCTGGTACGCTAACGGCGAGGCGGCCAGGCGCCAGACCTGAACGCTTTTTTCCTGTCCGGAGATACGTCTGTACGACGGAGTATGTTACCTTTAGCCGAATGGCTATAATCTGACTGCTCGCGTCTGATTACGCTTCCTGACAAGGAGTTAAGTGTTGAAAAAAATGAATATTAAGCTGCTGACGCTGGTGGCCACCTATCTGGTTGTTCTGCTACATACGGCGGCCGTTCCTTTCAGCTATTTCCATCTGGCCTGGTCAGTGTCCGTGATGTATGAAGCGCTCGGGCGCATCGCTTTTCCCCTCTTCTTACTGATTGCCGGCTACGTTTCTCTTAATAAAAATGAGTCGCTGCTCAGTACGTTAAAAACGCGCGTGCTGGATCTGGTGATCCCGCTGGTTGTCTGGTCCGTTATTTATATTATTTATAATAAACAAGTTAACGCGGATACTTCACCGGTCAGCCTGCTGGAGCTGCTGAGCACGCCCGCCTATCCGCATATGTGGTTTATCTATACGATGATCCTGCTTTATCTGGTGACGCCGTTGCTGAATACGTTTATTCAAAATGGTAGCCAGCAGCGCGTTAATTACACCGTTACCGTCTGGTTTGTGCTGGCTTCGGTTTATATGCTGTTTGATAACGTTAAGGCGAACCTGCTGGAAGGCCACGCCATTCCGGCGCCCAGCAATATTGATATGGTGGTGTATCTGTCCGGTTTTTATATTATCGGCGGCGTGGCGAGGCGTTTTGATATCAATCCCAAGGTCGTGATTTCAGGCATTATCTTTATTCTGTCTGCGGTGTTAACGTCGGTAATGACCTATTCGCTTTCAATCAGCACTTTTGCGCCTAACGCCATTTTTCTGTTTTACTCCGCGCCGACGCTGGTGGTGGTTTCACTGGCCTGCTTCTTTATGCTGCTGAATGCGCCCTTCCACTATAGCAAGCGCGCCATACGGCTTATCCACGGGCTATCGCGGCTGAGCCTGGGGATTTTCTTTGTGCACCTGATGGTGCTGGAGTCGCTGCTGCATCTGTTGCATATCGAATTTGAAGGCTATTCATCCGCGCTGACCATTCCGGCCGTCGCGCTGGCCTGCTTCGCTATTTCCGCCGCTATTACCTGGCTGCTACGGCAGATCCCCTGGGTACGTCGTATTACCTGATGTTCCGACGGCTCCCTTGCGTACGCCGCATTGGCTGCTTGCGCGATACATCCCCCGGGCGTCCTGCCTGATCGCCTGAAGCAGTAAGAACGGCCGCCTCGGAAAGCGGCTGTTCTTCCGGCAAACTACCGGTGCGCCACGGACCGTCAGTAACTGGCTGCGGCAAATCTGTGTGGCTGATTGATTGCTCTGCGCGCAATCCAGTAGAGTAAAATTCGCTCTTCATCGCTGTCCTGATCCGCCATCGCCAACAGCTTAAGCGCCAGCGTGGCCTTATTAACAGGCTGTCCTGTTATGCTCAGGTCAACCACCGCTTTACCAATAATGGTGCACACTTCTTCATCGCTCGAAGCCAGTAAATCGTGATCTGTACTCATCGTCTCCTCCTGTTGCCGGTAAATTTTAAGTCTGGCAGAAGCTGGGGAGATTGCCATCTCTCAGTCTTTTAAACTGGTTATCGTTATGCTGTCGCTATTTTTCGCTTTTTTCAATGAAATCAGCCACCGGGCGCCTGTTCGTCATCTTTTAGTCATACTTATTAACGAGAAATAATATCGCCACACAATTTTTCGGGCCGAAATTTACCTTAAGTCGCAACAGCGATTAACAACCAGGATTTTATGCCGACGTTTATTCTTAAATTTGCGCCAAAACTCTGGAATAAAGCGGATCTGATTTATGACCAGACCCGATCGTTTTATCGCCGCCCGGCGCATTAAGATTATTCTGTAGTTTTACCTTTTCACCTCTTACTGTCTGGCACTCGCCGGCTTTAGCGCTTTCTGCGTCAGCCTTTTTTACTCGCCATACTCTGTTAATGACTGGATCTGTTTATGCCATTCTTAAACAGAAAATAAGCAAAAAGGCTGTTTTGCGGCTATTTGCAACGCAAAGGATTAAAACTAAGCTTTCCGCCAACAACACCTGTATAACGCCTGAGGATAAAAATAATGAAAAAAATCACCGCGCTGGCTTTGTTCCTGATGATGACGGGCAGCCATGCCGCTTTTGCCGCACCAGCACCAGCACCAGCCGCCGCAGGCGTCGCCGCCGGCAGTGAAGCGACCACGCTTTCTGACGGTAACTCCAACGCCGTTGGCGTCGGCGCGGTCGGCGCGCTGCTCGGTATCGCTCTGGCGACCATGGGCGGCGGCGGCGACGGTTCGAACACGGGGACCACCACAACGACCACCTCCACCACGGCTCATTAGTCCGCAGCCGGCCTTTTAGTCATAAAGGGTCGGCTTTTAGTTAACGTCCGCCTCGCTTTTCAACCCCATGGCTGTACCGCATCGCCAGCTGACATTCGTCGGCCGCCTCGCTTTTCGCCTATACTTTGGGACTGATGTGGTTTTATTACGGAGGGAACAATGTTAATCGGCTTCGTTTTACTGGTTAGCGCCTGCGGCCACGACGCCTGTGACGCTTTACCGGTGTCCGAACATATTTTCCCGACGCGCGCATCCTGTGAGCGCATGGCAGAGCGTATTCATGAACGCCGCCCTTCCGCCGTATTACTGTGCGGCGAGGTCTATCGCAACCATGACAGCGAAACGACGGATATAAATCCGTAAGACAATCTTTTTTGGACGTTTAGTGGCAAAGGTGAGGATGGCTCTTCAAAAGCCATGAATGTTAACGCAGAAGGCAGGTATTGGTTGAGCTTGCATGCGGCGCCCGTCAGGCGACTCAGAACAGCCCAGAAGCAGACGGCCTGAGCCAGGCTGCCCGCTTCTGGTTTGCCTCGGCGCTAGAGCCCCAGCTCGCTCAGGCCGGGATGGTCATCCGGGCGACGGCCCAGCGGCCAGTGAAATTTACGCTCGCTTTCCTGTATGGGCAGGTCATTAAGACAGGCATAGCGCGTGGTCATCAGGCCATTGTCATCGAACGCCCAGTTTTCATTGCCGTAAGAGCGGAACCAGTTGCCGGAATCGTCATGCCACTCGTAGGCATAGCGCACCGCAATGCGGTTATCCGTGAAAGCCCACAGCTCTTTAATCAGGCGATACTCCAGCTCGCGCGCCCATTTACGGCTCAGAAAAGCCTCCGCTTCCTGACGGCCATGAATAAACTCCGCCCGATTACGCCATTGCGTATCCAGGGTATAGGCCAGGGCCACTTTTTGCGGATTGCGACTGTTCCAGCCGTCTTCCGCCAGGCGTACCTTCTCTGCTGCCGTTTCACGCGTAAAGGGCGGAAGCGGCAAACGACGTTCCTGTTCAGCCATCACTTTTCCTCGCGGAGAGGCTATTGCGCCTCGGCTTTTTCATCGACGTAGCGCGTCACCGCCAGCAGTCGATTAATATGGGTCAACAACAGATCGATATCCGACTGCAAAAAGCTTTCGCCGGATGTCGTGGCCGCCACGATGGCGTTCTGGATGTTGTCTGAAATCGTCGATGCGCCATCGCCTTTTCCGGCCGTCAGCAGCAGCGCCGCCACCAGCAGCGACTGCGCTTCTACCTGCGCCGTCAGCTCTTTTGCATCAACTTCAATTTTAGCCATCTTCATTAAGATATCGATAACCAGCTGCTTCATCATTACTCCCCGCAATAAATTATCCCAGAAATTACCATTACGTTCAGAAACGAGCAAACTGAAACGCCGCTGGCTGCACCTTCTGTTGCATTCTGATCCACTTTCTTCCTTTTTAGCGCATTTTATAAGCAAGATGGCCATTTTCCCTGGGCAAAAGCAATTATATTTCCCGTTTCGCCTGGCTAAATGCCCGGCGTGGAGTAGATTTAATCTTGTGATGCTTATCACATCATTATCACAATAATAACGTTGGCAAGGGAGTAACTTGTGAATCAGACATCAAACGGCGGGACAGCCGGCACTCAAACGAGTACCCCGACCGAACCCCTGGTAAAAGTGATCGCGTTTATCGCGACGCTTGGCGGTTTACTGTTCGGCTATGATACCGGGGTGATTGCGGGCGCCTTGCTTTTTATGAAGCACGACCTGCATTTAACGTCATTGACCACCGGGATGGTCACCAGCTTCTTAATTCTGGGTTCCGCCATCGGCGCCATCTTCGCCGGGCGCGTGGCAGACCGCTTTGGTCGTAAAAAAGTCATCCTGGTGATGGCGGTGATCTTTATGGCCGGTTCGCTGGGCTGCGCCACCGCGCCAAACGTGGAGATGATGATCACCTTCCGCTTTATCCTCGGCCTGGCCGTAGGCGGCGCGGCGGCTATCGTTCCCGTCTATATCGCAGAAATCGTGCCGGCCAATCGCCGCTGGCAGTTCGTGACGCTTCAGGAGCTGATGATCGTTTCTGGCCAGCTGATCGCCTATACCAGCAACGCCGCGATTAACGAAGTCTGGGGCGGCGAAACCACCTGGCGCTGGATGCTGGGCGTAGCCTGCGTTCCGGCAGTTGTGCTATGGGTCGGGATGCTGTTCCTGCCGGATACGCCTCGCTGGTATGCAATGCACGGCCGCTACCGTGAGGCGCGCGACGTGCTGGAGCGCACCCGCCATTCGCGCGTGGTAGAGAAAGAAATGGGCGAGATCCGTAAATCGATGTCCTCGAAAAGCGAGAAAAACGCCCGTCGTAAAAAGACGATTTCGACCTGGATGAAGCGCCTGGTCGCGCTGGGTATCGGCGTGGCGATGCTGCAACAGCTTTCCGGCGTAAATACTATTATGTTCTATGCGCCGACCATGCTGCAGGCGACCGGCCTGGGCACTAACGCCTCGCTGCTGGCGACCATCGCTAACGGCGTCATTTCCGTGATTATGACCTTCGTGGGAATTATGCTGCTGAGCCGCTTTGGCCGTCGTCCGCTGCTGCTGACCGGCCAGATTGGCTGTACCTGCACGCTGCTGGCGATTGGGCTGCTGACCTGGCTGATGCCGGAAACGGTTGATGGTCATCCGGACGTGCTGCGCAGCTACCTGGTGCTGGCCGGCATGCTGATCTTCCTCTGCTTCCAGCAGGGCGCGCTGTCGCCGGTCACCTGGCTGCTGCTGTCGGAAATGTTCCCGATGCGTATCCGTGGGATGGCTAACGGCATCTCCGTTTTCGCCATGCAGATGACGAACTTTTCCATCGCGTTTCTTTTCCCGACGCTGCTGGAAAAATTCGGCCTGACCAACACCTTCTTTGCCTTTGCCGCTATCGGTATCGCCGGCGGTATCTTTGCGGTGCTGTTCGCGCCGGAAACGCAGGGAAAAACGCTGGAACAGATCGAGAAGCACTTTAAAAAGCATCTCCAGGACGATCCTGCGCCGCAAACGGACAACTAATCGAGGCGCCAGGGACGGCGCACAACTTTCTGACAAAGGAAACTTTCTGAGTCTGCACGACAGGTAAACAAATAAAGAGGCCTGAAATGGGAACGGCGATATTTATGGTTTTGATGGTTTGCGGCTACTGGTACACCAGTCGCGACCTTTCCACCCGCTTTAAAATCAAGCGTTCTTTTGGCTGGGACGTCTACTTTCTGGTCGCCCTTTACGGCTGTATTTTTGTCTTGCAGGGCGTGATCGCCACCGGGCTAATCTGGCTCTTTCTGCTCGCCTGCTCCAGCCTGCTGAACATCATGCCTGAGCTTACGGGCGGTCATCACCACAACTGGCAAATGGAATTTATGAACTGGAGCTTTCTCGGTATCCAGGCGCCAGTTGTGGTGATGCTCTCTTTTGCCGTCGCCTTTTGTCTTTACCGTTCTAACTGGTCCGGCAGCGCCAGGCTGAACAGCAAGGGCCGCAAAAAGCTTTATAAAGAACTTTCACGCTCTAACGGCGTTGAAGGCATTCTGTTTCAGTGCATGGAAGAAGGCGAGCTGGCCTGGGTGACGCTCAAATCGCGCCGCATCTATATCGGTATGATCCATACGGCTTCCTATGAGATCGAGAATACCGCTAATATTGTGCTGATCCCGATGCTGAGCGGCTATCGTGACGGCAAGACGCTGAATCTATGCGTAGAACACAACTACAGCAAGTGGTATGCGGAGCATAATATTACGCTGGATTCGGAACCGAAATCCGCGATGGCGTTCCGTAAAGTTATTCTGCTCAGTCAGATTGAGAGCCTGTCGCTGTTTGATGCCGCCAGCGCCAGCGCGTTAGCTTTCGATAGCGATGAGGATGAGGAACAGCCGCCGCAGTAATACGGTTTTCGGGCTGGTGCGCCCTATCAGCTCATCAGCCCATCAGCCCATCAGCCCATCAGCCCATCACTAAAGTGATAAGCCAGAAGCCGGCGAACGTCATCAGCAGCGAACCAACCACGTGCGTTAATACGGAAACCATCGCCCACAGATAGTTTCCCGCCTGCATCAGCGTAACAATTTCCAGCGAAAAGGTGGAAAACGTGGTCATGCCGCCGCACAGGCCGGTGGTGATCAGCAGCTTCCAGGCAGGATCAAGCTGCGGATTACGTAAAAACCACGCCATCGCCGCGCCGATAATAAATCCGCCCAGCAGATTCACCAGCAGCGTACCCGGCGGCAGATTTGGAAACAACGAGTTAAGACGGACGGCCAGCAGCCAGCGAATAACGCAACCGGCCGAACCGCCGATAATCACAGCGAGCAGAGGTTTAAACATCATCTTCCTCAATAGAGTGACGAGGATTGCGTAAGAAGCCCGACGCGCACTCCTGCTGGTTAAAAGAGAGCGTTGTCAGGCGTCATCAGCCCCTTATGAGCGGGGCGGTTGGGAAAGGCGGCACGCCATCGCCTCAGGCCGTTGAGCGTAATCAGTCGCGTGAACTTTTGCAAGCCTGCGGCCCGGCACCAGCGATGCTATCAGAAGCATTGCCATGAATTTACTGGAATTTATAGCAGATCAGCCGTGCTGCGCTATGCTTGCTTTCGTTATTAGCTACAAGGACATTTGGCTACCGCATGCGTTTAATCCCCCTGCCGCGACATGATTTACTGCTTGGCCTCTGCTGCCTGCCCGCGCTGCTCGTTATCTATCTGACCGGCTTTACCTTCGGACAGGTGCAGGCCGCAGGCCTGGTTGCCAGCGGCGCGCTGACGCTGGCGTTCGGTGCGAATAAAACCTGGGGCGGATCTTCTTTTTCGCTGCTGTTTACCACCACGCTGGGGGTGGCGCTCTCTTCAGCGCTGGGCTGTCTGGCGGGCAACATCACGCCGCTCTATATTGCCGGAGCCATGCTTTATGCGGCCGTTTACGTGACGATGGCGAACGTGGATGACAGCGCGTGGTGGATGCTGTTGCAATGGTCGATCGCCTGGCTGGTCTCCGGTTATTTTGCCGGTTCGCCGGAGCACGCCGCCGATCGGGCTATGCTGGTTGGCGCTGGCGGTCTGATCCAGATGTTTTTCCTCTATCTGGTGTTCCGCCGCTACCCTTTTTATCTGAAAGACGTTTATCCGCGCGCCTGGCTGCGTTTTTTACGCGTCACAACAGGCAAATATAAACACAAAATCCATCTGCAATGGTCGGTTTTCTTTGCGCTAATGGCGATGGGGCTGGCGCTCTCCGGCGTGGAATTTTTCCATCTGAAAAACGGCTATTGGGCGGGCATGACGCTGTTAATCTGTCTGCGTAACAACTATCGGGATTCGCTGTCGCGGGTGCGCGCGCGCGTATTGGGCACGCTGATGGGCAGTATTGCGGCGGCGGCGCTTATCGATCTGTGTGACTCTCCGCTTTACCTGATCGGCGGATTTATGCTGTTTGGTTACGCCGCCTTTACCTGGTCCTATTCGCTGATCGCTAAATCCTATTTCGTCTTTGCCTTTATCGTCACCATGATGGTGGTGTTTATGATCGCCAGCCTGGGAACGTCGCAAATTGTTGTTGCCACCCATCGTCTGGAAACCACCGCTATAGGCGGCCTGTTCGCGCTGTTTGCCCTGGTGATGACCCGCCTCTTTACCCGCAAACAGATCCTGCTACGGCGGCGTAAATCGGCCTGAACACCGCGCCCTTTCCGGCTGAAGCTCACCGCTTTGCTGCAGGACGTTTTTCAGCCATGTTCAGGGTGGGTTCCTCTGCGGCCGGTTTTGGTTTTTCCTCTTCCTCAGGAAAGAAAGACTCCAGAAAACGTCGCTGTTGCTGATTCATTTTCCAGCCCTTCAGGCATGATTTTTCAGGAAGCGTAGCCATTAAGCTATCCCCCACAGCAGCAACAGTATCCAGAATATCAGACAGCCCAGCACAATCTTCAGCCAGACTTTTCCGCGAAATGATAAATATTTTCCCATTGACGCTCCTTATCTCTGTCAGAAACAGAGCCACTATAAAATATAGCGACTAAATTAACTATCCATTTATTATTTTCGCAATATGGGATCTACCACACTAAATTTATAAACAATAAAATAGCGCTTTATATTTCAATAACCAACTTTAAAAATGCTATTTGAATTACAAAAAACGCTTAACAACACCCCTCAAAAAGTTAACGCCTGATAATATTTTTTATTAGTGCTATATCAGGAAAGATAAACATTTTTACATTCCAGAATTAACGCATTTTATTAACTTAAAAATTCCATATAAATAAAATTAATTCCAATAAGGCGATGCCGGGGCACCGCCAGTGGATTAGCGCTTTTAAGAAGTCGCTTCGGCCTGATCTTCTTCGCTGTTAACCATTGCCGCCTGAATTTCCTCTTCATCCAGCGAGGGATTCAGCGCGACGGCCAGCGGTGAACTGGCCAGGCTGTCCGGTACGGCGACATGCGGCGTAGGATTTTCGGCATTTTCCTGCTGGATTTCGCTACGGTGCCAGCTCATTACCGCAATTATTACGCCACAAAGCGCGAAAAACAGATATAGCATATGCCCGCCCAGCGGCTGCATCAGCGCGCCGGTGATCATCGGCCCGATGCAGGCGCCAACGCCAAATGCCATCAGCAGGCAGGCGGTCAGCGAAACGCGCCTTTCCGGAGCCACGCTGTCGTTAGCCATCGCCACCACCAGCGGGTAAAGCGAGAACTGCATCATGCTGGTGATAAATGCCGCGCCGGTCACCCAGATGAAAGTGAAATGCAGCGGCAGCGTCAGCAACAGCGCCGTTATCGAATAAAGCAGCGCGGTGCCGCAAAGCAGACGATGGCGGTTAAAACGATCGGAGAGCCAGCTCAAAGGGAATTGCGACACCAGCCCGGCGAAAATCGTAATGGCCATAAACAAACCGGTTTGCCGCGTGGTAAACCCTAGCTGGCTGGCGTAAACGGGCGCCATGCCGTAAAACGCGCCAACGGCCATGCCGGTCGCCAGCGTAATCAGCAGGATGCGAGGGATAGCGCGAAAAAAATAGCCCAGTTCCATCGGCGCGGGCGACATTGGCTGCGCGTTGGTACGGGTGGTCAGCGCAATAGGCACCAGGCAAAGCGCGAAGCAAAGCGCCACAATCAGCAGGCTTGCGCTACCGGATGCCGCCTGGGTCATCAGGATGATCTGACCGGACGACAGTCCCAGATAGGTGGCGACCATATAGAAACCAAAAATCAGACCGCGCTGGCCCGGCTCCGCCTGATCGTTCAGCCAGCTTTCCAGCACCATATACTGGCACATCATGCACAGGCCAATAATCAGCCGCAGACCTATCCAGGCAGGCAGCCATTCCGTCAGCCCGTGTCCCAGCACGGAAGCCGTAATGATGCCAGCGCAGGAGACATAGGCGCGAATATGCCCCACCCGCGCGATGAGGTTATGCCCTACCTTGCCGCCTATCACCAGGCCGATGTAGTTGGCTGCGATAATACCGCCGATCAGGCTGCCGCTAACCTGTTCCTGCGCCAGACGCAGGGAAACATAGGTGGTCAGCAGGCCGGAACCCAACAGCATCAGCAGCGTGGTGCTGTATAAAGGTAAAAAGGTGCCGAGAACTTTCTTCATTGCGCTTCCTGTCTTTTTTATTCCACAAAAGCAAACCTGCACTGTAAAAGGTAGTCGTGCTTTTGCCGTGACAGCAAGCTTAACGGGCAGAAAAACAGACAAAAAAATTATGCGTTGATATTGACGAGGTCATTGCAATAATTAAGACAGGAGCCGAGTGACAATTATTTTCTTCAGCAGAAACATAGCATTGCACCGTTATGTGAGCAAATACAAAGCAAATGAAAATATATTAATATCTTTCTCAATGTAATTTTTTCGGTTGATTATTTAATCAGATTAATAATACTTTGCAGCGCAATAAATAAAGCATAAACACTATTTGTCGGCCCTGAAGCTGGTCGGCTCAGGGCCAATATTTTCAACGTGGCAGCAGCATTACTGCCCCAAATCCCGCAGTTTTTTCCCCGCCATCAGATTCTTTTCAATATGTTCCAGCGTAATGTTTTTGGTTTCCGGCACCAGCAGGAAGGTAATTACAATAAATACCAGATTAAAGCCGGTATAAAGCCAGAAGGTGCCCGCCGCGCCGATGCTGCCCAGCAGGGTCAGGAAGGTCGCGCCGATAATCATGTTCGCTACCCAGTTGGTAGTGGTGGAACAGGTGATGCCAAAGTCGCGGCACTTTAACGGCTGGATTTCCGAACAGAGGATCCACACCACCGGCGCGGCGCTCATCGCGTAGCCTGCAATACAAAGCATCGTCATGCCGACCGCCACCCAGGAAAGGTTCATGGTGGCTTCGCCCTGCCCCACTTTCATCAGGCAATAGCCGAGGATCAGCGTGGCAAAAGCCATCACAGAGAAACCGATTTTCAAAATAGGTTTGCGGCCCGCCTTATCGACAGTAAAGACCGCGATAAAAGTCGCCAGCATAAAGGTGACGCCAACCACTACCGTCGCCATCATCTGCTGCTGGGTACTCTGGAATCCCGCCATTTTAAAAATCTGCGGCGCGTAATACATGATGATATTCATACCGGTAAACTGCTGCATTCCCTGTAACAGCATGCCGAGAAACACGGCGCGGCGGACGTTGCTGTTTTTGCGAAACAGCGACAGCCCACCCTGCTTCATTTTCAGGCTTTCGCGGATCTCGTTCAGCTCCTGCCTGGCCTTATCGGACGTATCGCGCAGCATCCGCAGCACCTCTTCCGCCTCCACATGCAGGCCTTTCGCCGCCAGCCAGCGCGGGCTGTTGGGCAGGAAGATCACCATCACGAACAGCAAAACGGCGGGCAGCGCCAGAATGCCCAGCATGGCGCGCCAGTTGCCGCTGTAGCTGAAGGCCGTATCCGATAAAAACGCCAGCAGAATGCCGAAGGTGATCATCAGCTGATAGGTGCTTATCATCTTGCCGCGAATATTTTCCGTCGCCATTTCAGAAAGATAAAGCGGCGCAGTATAGGAAGCGATGCCGACGGCGACGCCCAACAGCACGCGAAAAGCGAGCAGGACCTCCAGATTGACCGCCAGCGCCGATCCCAGCGAGCCGACGATAAACAGCAGCGCGCCCGCCATCAGGCTATATTTCCTCCCCAGCCGGTGCGACACCCAGCCGTTGCAGATAGCGCCAATTGCCGCGCCCAGCATCATGCTGCTGACTACCCACTCCTGCTCATGGCTGTCGAGCGTAAAGTGTTGGGTAATAAACGGCAGCGCGCCCGAAATCACGCCGATATCCAGCCCGAACAGCAGCCCGGCCAGGCCTGCCGAAAACGAAATAAAGAGATTCATCCGCCGGACTTTGTTTTTCCGCGCCTGCGGCAGCACCATACTGTTATTGATTGAAGACATTTTTTTAACCCCGGTTTTATCCTGTCTGCCGGTAACATACAGACTCGCGCAGGCCGGAGGTTATGTTAAAAAGTCCACAGGCATGGATTAAATGGCTGTGGCGCACGAAGTTGTGATGACGATCGCATTCCTTTGCGCCATGCTCAGGACAACGCGGCGGTTTGCGACCAGTTGTAGGTCACCAGACGCAGCTGAATAGTGCCGGTAATGTCGCCATATCGCTGATTCATACGCGCTTTAAAAAACTGCTGTAGGCGCTCGGGCAACACCGCAGCGTTATAGCGCAGCAGCGTGCTGTGCCAGAACGTCGGTGGCCGGGCGCTGCCGCTATACCTCTCTTTTAACAGGCCCGCATAGCCGGAATGCTGCAACGCCTGCCAGAAAGCTTCTCTTCTCGCGATATCCGCTGCATCCGCTATACCGGCGATAAGTAATTGATTAGGCAAAGCCACCAGCCGCAGCTCGCGGACGGTAAGCTTTTTTTCCAGGCAGTGCGCCGCGGCAATTCGCGTTAGCTCCTCAATGCCCTCAGGCTGGTGGCGTTGGTCATAACACGAAGGGGTAATGGCCAGAAAAGTCAGATGAAAATGGTCAGGCTGCATGATATCGGCAAGCGGATCGTCCAGCACCTGTTCCCGCAGCTCTGCCAGCAACGCGCTTATCGGCTGGGTCAAGGCGGGCTTAATGCCGGTGGCGATGGCTTTTAGATTTTCCGGATAGAAGCCGCTGTACGCTTTAGCCGTTGTCGGATCGCGCCAGATGCGCAGCGTTTCCTGCGAGCGCTGATGATAGATTTGCGTAAGGCTTTCTTCTTCCACCTTGTGTTCTCCCGTCCGCTGTTAAGCATGCCAGTGTAGAAGCCACGGGAGAGAAAGGGCAAACAGCGGGCTGGCAGCAGCAAGACGAAAAACAGGGAAATAGCAGGGACGGAAAGGGTTTTGCGAAGCATATCAATAGCTAAAAATTTCGCGGGCGGGTCAGAATGTTAAAGGCGCGCCAGCACAGCTCTTACATTTCCCCGACGCCAGTCGCGCTATTGTCAAAGCTTGTTTGCTGTATTCGGGAACGGTCAGGAACGCTCAGTAACGGTTTCTGAAGGTCCTCAAAAAACCCGGTCTACCAGCCGGGTTTTTTTGTGCCTGCCTGCTGACGACCTGCATTCAAATCATAAACGTTCGCGCGTTTATGACTGGCATGTCGCTGAGCAACTGCCCGGCTAAGCAAAGCCAGCGGCTCTTAGTTTTAAAGATTGCCGGCACGCTGCTTTTAATTATGTTTCAGACCGGCTCTTTTATTGCCTTTTCTGCAAGGATCGCCTCAGCGTAAGGCACAATAAAGCGAGCCGCCTCAGTTTCCGGAGGCGGCTCACGACACGGGTTCAATCAGATATCCTCCTACCTGTCCTCGTCGTCGTCCTCTTCATCATCGGACTCAACGAGATCGTCATCCTCCAGCGGTGCATCAATTTCTTCGTCATCTTCCAGCGGATCGACGAGTTCATCGCTGCCTTCAGGGATATCTTCATGGTCATCATCGGCTGGATATTCAGCGTCATCAGGAACCGGTTCCTGGTAATCCGGACGTTCAGACATAGCCACCTCCATCACCCCATATGGGTCAGTTAACTATAGAGGCTGGCACCAAACCGATCCCGCGCTGCATCACAGATCCGATAAAACTCGCGGCGATTTATTCGGGAAGTTTGTCGCCCGATTCTGGCGCATCGTCCGGGCTGTCTTTCTGCTCTTTGGGATCTTTTTCGATCCGATTCTGCAAGCCGGTAAAGCGCGGATCGTTAGAATAAGAAATGAACATAGGTGACCTCCTGAATAGCGAATGAAACAGAAGTATAAACCCAATTTTAAGATCTGAGTCCCGAAAGGCGGAAAGGCGAGCCCGTGGCATGGTGACTTTTTAACCAGGCTGCTCTAAGGTTTTAACAGGTTATGACGCTGAATTTTTTCTGGTTAACGCTTTAAGGGGAAAATAATGGAAAAAATGACGGTTAAGTATGGCAATTTAACCTTTCCGGCCGAATACAGCGAAACGCAGACCGGCGGCGGCCTTGATAAAACGCTAATTATTGCCAAAACCGAGCAAAGCACGGCGCTGTTCAGCGGCGCATTACAGGAAACGTTTAATTTTGAATCCGAACGATTAGGTGAGGAAGATTATATTTTGAGCGATGAAGTGCCACAGCATTTTATTTTTACCCACAAATAAGAGCTGTAGCCGTACGGCTATTTTGATGTAAGCGTGTCGTAACCTTTTTGATGCATAAAAAAACCCGGCCTGAGCCGGGTTTTGTCTTGTAGCGTAAGGCTTACTGCAGCAGAGACAGAACGCCCTGTGGAACCTGGTTGGCTTTTGACAGCACGGAGGTACCAGCCTGCTGAAGGA